>CAXGYE010000010.1:0-12630 GCA_964013865.1 uncultured Flavobacteriaceae bacterium | reverse complement strand
ATTGCAAAATTGTATTGAAAAGGCAAAGCAAGCCAACGGATGGTTTACGCAAGCCAGCATCGAGTCGGTCTTAAAGAGTTGGGGGAGCGCATTAGAAAAAAGTGCGCTACAAAATTGGTTACGCACCTACACTCTTCCTGTAGAAAATCCCAAAAAGGTTGCGCTCATCCTCGCAGGAAACATTCCCATGGTAGGTTTTCATGATCTGATTTGTATTTGGGTGAGCGGTCATACTGCACAAGTAAAATGCGCCTCTAAAGACAAGATCCTCCTCCCCTATATGACCCGCTTTTTAGAACGTGAGACGGGACACTCTTCTTTTGAGTATGTCGAGGAACCCCTTACTGAATACGACGCTGTCATAGCAACGGGCTCCAACAATGCAGCGCGCTATTTCGATCATTATTTTGGACACTGTCCTAATCTCATTAGAAAAAATCGAAATGGTATCGCCGTTTTGGACGGGAATGAAACGAAGCAAGAGTTAGAGGGCCTGGGAAGCGATATTCTTCAATATTTTGGATTGGGATGTCGAAATGTCGCTAAAGTTTACTTGCCTAAAGATTATGATCTCAATCTACTTTTTGGAGGCCTATATCCGTATTCAGAAGTTATACAACATGCAAAATACGCAAACAATTACGATTACAACAAAGCTGTGTTTTTGATGAGTGAACATGATTTTTTAGACAATGGTTTTTTTATAATTAAGAACGATCCTGCTTTTAGTGCTCCTATCGGCTGTTTGCATTACGAATTCTATACAGATTTATCTGAATTAAAAGAACACGTAAAAACAAATCAAGAGAAGCTACAATGCATTGTTTCTAATCTAGCCATTGAAAGAGCCATTCCTTTTGGAACTGCACAACAACCTGCGCTCTGGGACTATGCAGACCAAGTGGATACCTTGGAATTTCTTTCTGATTTAAACTAGGGTTTACTTCGTTTAAACTGTTAACAACTCTAAAAAAAAAAACGCCCTTATCTTTCTAAATTTAAGTAACTAATCGCAATATTTGTGCTTTTAAAATCGCTGAATAAAATTATATTTCTGAAATACTACTTCAATCATAATACTTTAAAAAAACATGAAAATCCACAACTTTAGCGCAGGTCCTTCGATACTTCCACAAGAGGTCATGCAACAAGCCGCTCAAGCGGTGAAGGAACTCGATGGTTCGGGCTTATCACTCATTGAAATTTCACACCGGAGTAAAGCGTTTGTTGCTGTCATGGAAGAAGCTTGTGAGCGAGCGCTTCGACTTACTGGATTGGAAGGAAAAGGGTATAAAGCCTTGTTTTTACAAGGAGGTGCAAGTCAGCAATTCTTAATGGCTGCATACAATTTACTCGAAAAAAAAGCGGGATATATCAATACAGGAACCTGGTCTACAAAAGCGATTAAAGAGGCTCAACTCTTCGGAGAAGTAGTTGAGATTGCGAGTTCTAAAGACCAGAATTTCAACTACATTCCTGACAATTACACGGTTCCGCCGGATCTGGATTATTTGCACCTCACAACAAACAATACCATTTTTGGAACCCAGTTCAAGGAAATTCCAGATACCCAGGTGCCTTTAGTGGCAGACATGAGTTCAGATATTTTTTCGAGAACATGGGATTATTCAAAGTTTGATTTATTCTATGCGGGGGCTCAGAAAAATATGGGACCTGCAGGAACCACCTTGGTACTTGTCAAAGAAGAGCTTCTTGGAAAAGTTTCCCGAAGTATTCCTTCGATGTTGGACTATGCCGTTCAAATAAAAGGAGGAAGTATGTTCAACACTCCACCTGTATTTGCTGTTTACACTAGCCTTTTAACCATGCGTTGGATCGAAGAGCAAGGTGGTCTTGAAGCGCTTGGAACTAAAAACAGTATCAAAGCCACCCATCTCTACGGGGAAATAGACAGAAACTCAAAATTTACTGGCTTTGCGGCAACCAAAGACCGAAGTGAAATGAATGCGACTTTCAACCTTACCGACCCAGAGCTTGCTGAGTCTTTTGATGCACTTTGTGAAACGGCAGGTATCAGTGGTTTAAAAGGCCATCGGTCTGTGGGAGGGTATCGCGCCTCGATTTACAACGCGCTTCCCATGAAAAGTGTAGAAACCCTTGTGGACTGCATGCAAATTTTAGAAAATAACCATTAATAGAATACGACTTTAACACTAGAGCCTTGTTGTAATGCAACTTGATTCCTCTGGTTCAAAAACAAAATAAAGATGAAAATTTTAGCAAATGACGGTATCTCTCAATCGGGAATAGATGCCTTGACCCAAAGCGGCTTCGAAGTGATCACTGTAAACGTAGCCCAAGAACAATTAATTGATTACATCAATAAAAATGATATTGTAGCCTTACTTGTGCGCAGTGCAACCACCGCTCGAAAAGAACTTATCGATGCCTGTCCAGGATTAAAGCTCATTGGACGTGGTGGAGTGGGAATGGATAATATTGACGTGGATTATGCCAAATCGAAAGGCTTGCATGTAATCAACACGCCTGCTGCCTCATCCGCTTCTGTTGCAGAGCTGGTCTTTGCGCATTTATATGGAGGGGTACGATTTTTATACAGTTCGAACCGGAACATGCCTTTGGAAGGAGAAGCCAACTTTAAAGGGTTGAAAAAAGCCTATGCAAAAGGTATGGAACTCCGAGGAAAAACCCTTGGGATTATTGGTTTTGGACGAATTGGTCAAGAAGTTGCAAAAATTGCGTTAGGTGTTGGGATGCACGTAGTGGTAAGCGATAAATTTATCGAAAGTGCCTCCGTAGAAGTCGCTTTAGCTACTGGCGATCGTATTGACGTCACCCTTAAAACTCAAGGTTTCGACGAAGTGCTTGCCTCTTCCGATTTTATCACACTGCATGTCCCTGCTCAAAAGGAATATGTGATTGATACTGCTGCATTTGCAAAAATGAAAAAAGGAGCAGGAATCATCAATGCAGCAAGAGGTGGTGTGATTGACGAAGTAGCCTTGGTAGAAGCCTTAGACTCGGGACAACTCGCCTTTGCAGCCCTAGATACTTTTGAAAATGAACCCCGACCAGAAATTAAACTTTTGATGCACGATAAGATCTCTTTAACCCCACACATCGGAGCCGCAACGATGGAGGCTCAGGATCGAATTGGCGTGGAACTGGCCGATCAAATTTCAAATCTTTTGAAATAAACGCAAAAGCTTGTACTTCAAACGTCTTAAAGAAAAATGGGGAATCACGTCCAACGTTCAGTTGATCGTAATCTTCGTAGTGTTTGGGATCACAGGTTCTTTAAGCGTGCGTTTGGGTAAGCCCGTTTTGGATTTTTTTCAACTAGATCCACAACGTTTTGATGCCCTTTTTATGGGAACCTTTTTGTATTGGGTTTTACGACTGCTTATTATTTTCCCTGTTTATCAAATTCTTCTCCTGTTGATTGGAACCTTATTTTTTCAATTCAAGTTCTTTTGGGAATTTGAAAAGAAAATTCTAAAACGCATGGGCTTTAAACGATTTTTTAAAGACTCCTAAGAAAGTTTTGATTGCACCAAATTCAAAAACTCATTTCGGGTATCAGTTTCCTTAAAAGCACCTCTAAATCCAGAAGTTGTTGTTGTCGAGTTTTGCTTTTGAACCCCGCGCATCATCATGCACATATGTGAAGCTTCTATGATTACAGCGACCCCTTTCGGATTTAATGTGCTGTTGATACAGTCTAAAATTTGTTCCGTAAGACGTTCTTGCACCTGCAATCGCCGAGAAAAGACGTCCACAACTCGGGGTAATTTACTCAAGCCAACAATATGACCGTTAGGAATATAGGCGATGTGTGCCTTTCCAAAGAAGGGCAAGAGGTGGTGTTCACAAAGAGAGTACAGTTCGATATCCTTAACAATGACCATTTCGTTGTAGTCTTCCTCAAACATAGCACTTTGAAGAATTTGTTTGGGATCTTTTTCATAACCCTCCGTTAAAAACTTCATAGCCTTGGAAGCGCGTTCTGGAGTTTTTAGTAATCCCTCACGGAGTTTGTCTTCCCCTAGCAGATGGATAATGTCCTCATAATTGGTTTTAATTTGCTCCGTAATGGGCAAGGTTTCGATGTTAAAATTTTCATTCATTTTTTATAGCAATATAGTTTGAAAAATAGGTTTTCAATTTTTCGATTTTGGGATCTATAATGTACGAACAATAGGGTTGCTCACCGTTTTGATTGTAATAATCGATGTGTTCTTCTGCAGTGTAAAATGGAGTAGCCTCCTTGACCTCGGTAACGATAGGACTTTTAAAAATCTGTTCTTTTTCTAATTGTTGAATTACTTGCAGTGTCACTTCTTTTTGTTTAACTTCTGTAAAATAAATACCAGATCGATACTGTGTGCCTATGTCATTTCCCTGGCGGTTTAAAGTCGTCGGATCATGGGTGTTGAAAAAGATCAATAAGAGGTCGGTTAAACTGATTAATTTCGAATCGTAAACAATTTCAATTGCTTCCGTATGCCCTGTCCTTCCTGTACAAACCTCTCTATACGCTGGATTTTTAACCGTACCGTCTATATACCCTGGAGTCACCTTTTTTACCCCTTTAATACGTTGGAAAACAGCCTCAGTACACCAAAAGCATCCGCCAGCTAAATAGATTGTTTTGATAAATCTTTTTTTAAAATCTTTAAACAAAGATATGCAATGAAATCATAGAATTGAAGAAATGGATTAAAAATCTGTTTAAAGTTTCAATACCTTAATTATTTAGTACTCGTTCAGAACCTTCCCCATTAGGAAATAAAGTCCTAATTTTGGACTTGGTATGAAAGCACTACTCAGCGCAAAAAAACTCTCAAAAAACTTTGGTACTCTAAAGGTCTTGGATTCGGTTAGCCTTGTTGTTGCTGAACAAGAGATTGTCGCTATCGTAGGTCCCTCAGGCGCTGGGAAGACCACATTATTGCATTTGTTGGGCACCCTAGATAAAGCCAACTCAAATCCAGAGAGTTCCTTGTTTTTGGACGGGGTGGACATCACTCAACTTTCCGATAAGGCCATTGCTCAATTTCGAAACCAAAAAATGGGTTTTATTTTTCAATTCCATGAGTTGCTCCCTGAATTTACTGCTTTAGAAAACGTTTGTTTACCTACTTGGTTGGGAGGGGAATCACAAAAAAATGCTGCTCCTAAGGCAATGGAATTGTTAGAGCGTCTCGGTGTAGGAAATCGCGCTTCCCACAAACCTGCTGCACTATCTGGAGGAGAGCAACAGCGCGTTGCTGTGGCCCGAGCACTGATCAACGACCCAAAAATTATTTTTGCCGATGAACCCAGTGGGAATTTGGATTCCGAAAATGCGGAACAACTGCACGATCTATTTTTTGAATTAAAAACAGAACGGGGTTGTAGTTTTGTAATCGTGACCCACAATAAAGACCTCGCAAAACGAGCCGATCGTACCATCAGCCTTAAGGACGGAAAAATCGATTGATGCAGTCCAGTGACCTCAAGATCTTTTTGAATGAAAAAGCAAAAATTTATGAGCAACGCTCATTCATTGCTGAAGATCCTATTTCTATTCCCCATCACTTTTCCAAAAAAGAAGATATTGAAATCGCCGGTTTCTTGATCGCGACGATCGCTTGGGGCAATCGAGTCAGTATCCTAAAAAGTGGGAAACGCATGTTGGAACTTATGGAAAACGACCCTTACACTTATGTGAAAAACCACACTCCTAAGGATCTTAAAAAACTTTCTTCTTTCGTACACCGAACCTTTAACGGGACGGATTTTACTTATTTTATTCGCGCTTTGCGACATATTTATCAAAATCACCAGGGACTGGAAGTGGCCTTTTCAAAAAACCCCAAGGCACAGCGAATGGATGAAAATATTCATCATTTTAGATCTCTGTTTTTTGAGCTTGAACACGAAAAAAGAACCGAAAAACACGTTTCGGATCCGCTAAACGGTTCTGCAGCAAAACGAATCAATATGTATTTGCGCTGGATGGTGCGTTCTTCAAAAAACAAAGTAGATTTTGGGATTTGGAAGCGGCTAACTCCTGCACAACTCTCCTGCCCTCTGGATGTTCATACAGGAAATGTAGCCCGTGCTCTGGGTTTATTACACCGCAAACAAAACGATCACAAGGCACTACAAGAGTTGGATGATCAGCTTCGCACCTATGACCCTAGCGACCCGATCAAATATGACTTTGCTCTCTTTGGACTTGGAGTATACGAAAACTTTGGCGCAAAGATCACCCATTAAATTGTACAGCTGCTGCAAGTAGGTTACCTTTAAATTAAAATCGTCCATGTTTAAAAAGATTTTTAAGAATTTTGGCCCAGGACCTTTAATCGCAGCTGCCTTCATTGGACCAGGTACTGTCACGCTGTGTACGCTGGCTGGGGTAAATTTTGGAATGGCATTATTGTGGACCCTACTCATCGCAATTGTTTCCGCCCTCGTGCTGCAATCCATGGCGGTAAAAATAGGGATGATCGGCAGAAAAAATATTACCGAAGCCATTCGAGAAGAGGTGCAAACTCCTTGGATTAAATTTGCGGTTCTCACCTTGATTTTTTCTGCAATCTTGGTTGGAAATACGGCCTATGAAGCGGGAAACATAAGCGGGGCTGTACTTGGACTGGAAACACTTTTTGGGAGTTTTCAACTAAATTTAGGAGCGTTTAAAATCAATTTATTTTCAGTTTTAATCGGACTCATCGCAGCAACTTTGTTGTGGACAGGAAAATATAAAATCATTGAGCGTACTTTAATTGGCCTGGTTCTCCTGATGAGTCTCTCCTTTTTAGTCACAGCTAGCGCTACCCAACCTCCTTTACTCCGTATCGTTAAGGGGCTCTTTACTTTTGAAACCCCTGAAGGAAGCTTACTGACCATTATCGGGTTGGTTGGAACCACCATTGTTCCGTACAATCTTTTTTTACACACTGCATTAGTAAAAGAAAAATGGTCTCACCCCTCCGACTTACCCCATGCACTAAAAGACATGACCGTCGCACTTACTTTAGGAGGATTGATCTCGCTCAGCGTCATTATTACTGCTGCAGGTGTTGAAGCTTCGGACATTCGCAGTGCAGCAGACCTCGCGTTAGGTTTGGAGCCTGTGTTTGGAAGTTTTGCTAACTATTTTCTAGCGATCGGTCTCTTTGCAGCCGGAATCACCAGTACAATTACCGCTCCCCTTGCCACAGCCTACGTGGTATGCGGCTGTTTTGGCTGGTCCACCGATCTCAAATCAAATCATTTTAAATGGATTTGGTTGTTTGTTATCTTAGTTGGTGTACTGTTCTCTGCTACTGGGATTCAACTCATCACCATCATCCAATTTGCGCAAATCACAAATGGCTTATTACTTCCTATCATTGCCGCTGTATTACTCTGGCTGATGAACAAATCCAAATTACTCGGGGTCTTTAAATACAAAGCAAAACAAAATGCCTTAGGGCTTCTCATCGTGTTTTTAGCCCTGTTTCTAAGCTTACGAACCCTCTATTTAATTTTTCTATGAATCCAATAGACCTCAATATCGATATGGGAGAAGGCATGGGAAATGAAAATGAACTGATGCCCTTAATTAATTCCTGTAACATAGCCTGTGGTGGGCACGCAGGGAGTTTGGAAGAGATGCAACGGATAATCGATTTAGCAACAAAACACAAGGTTAAAATCGGAGCGCATCCCTCCTATCCAGATCGAGAAAATTTTGGTCGCGTGTCGATCCAGATAAGCGAAAAAAAGCTCATGCAAAGTTTGAAAGACCAGTTGTACAGTTTTATGGAACTTTTAGAGGACAAAAAGCAACTGCATCATGTCAAACCGCACGGAGCATTGTATAACGATTGTGCTAAAAATCCAGAAGTGGCAGAAATCGTTCTCAATGTTATTGAAGAGTGCTGTCCCCACGCACTACTATTTACACTCCCAAAAAGCGTCCTCGAACAAAGAGCAAAAGCAAGAGGAATAACCATATGGAGGGAGGCTTTTTTAGACCGTGGATATACAGCGCAAGGGAAATTACAGCCCAGAGGTGAAAAAGGAGCTCTTTTAACAACCGCTACAGCAATGTCTGCACAATTAAATTCCATAGTAGAAGAACATCAAGTACAAGCCGTAAGTGGTCAATGGATTCCCATGAAAGCAGAGACGTTTTGCCTTCACGGTGACCATCTGAATGTCGTGAGAAATTTAAAAGAATTGTTGAATTTATACCCCTTTGAACCATGACAAAAAAAAATCTAAACTTTCGTATTCACGCCTTGCACCCCAAAGCACTTTTGCTGGAATGGGATCAAGAGCCCTCTGAGACGCTTTTAGCCTTTTTGCTCTCGTTTAAAACAATCCTTGAAAAACAGATCAAAGTAACACGCTGTACGATGGGGTATCAATCCTTACTGGTACATCTACTCGTGGATATCAAAAGTCTCGCCTGGTGGAAACAACGACTGTTGGAACTCCAGCATAAAGTAGAAAACCAAACGGTAAACAAGGGCAGGCATTGGAAAATTCCCGTCTGTTATGAACCTGAATACGCTCCTGATCTACTCGCTTTGGCGGAGGCGGTACAACTGAAGCCTGAAGAGGTAGTGCAGCTGCATACACAAACTCGTTATCGGGTCTATTTTCTGGGCTTTCTTCCCGGATTTTTATATTTAAACGGTTTAGACAAACGTTTGTACTGTCCTCGTAAAGAAAAGCCTTTATTGAAGGTGCCCAAAGGAGCAGTCGGGATCGGGGGAATGCAAACAGGGATCTATCCTAGCTCCAGTCCGGGAGGATGGCATCTGGTGGGGACCACTCCCCTTTCTCTTTTTGATGCACAGCAGCAGCCTCCCTGCTTTGCCACTGCTGGGGACTGGATTTCTTTTGAATCCATTGACTCTAAAAACTATAAAGCGCTTCAAAAAAAGATTAACCAAGGAACCTTTAAATTCAAGTCCCATGATTGAAATACTGCAGCACGGACTTTATACCTCCATTCAGGATATGGGTCGATTTGACTATCAAAGTTTTGGAGTTCCTCTATCGGGAGCTCTTGACCAACACGCCTTTCGTATCGGAAATCAACTTTTGAACAATCCCGAAAGGGCTGCCGCCTTGGAGTGCACTCTTAAAGGCCCTAAAATACGCTTCCATCAAAACAACTATATCGCGCTAACTGGAGCTGACATGCAACCCCAATTAAATGGAAAACCAATAAAAAACCAAACCCCTATTGAAGTACAGGAAAATGATGTGCTAGAACTAGGAACCGCTAAAATCGGTTGTCGTGCTTACTTAGCGATCGCAGGGGGAATAAAAACTGAAAAAGTTTTGGGAAGTCGAAGTCAATTTAAAGGACTGACCCGCGAGGAACGCATTTCCAAAAAAATCTTACTCCCTACAGGAGATTCCAACTTTAAACCCGTAAAAGGAGCTCGCCTACAGATTCCCAGTTTGGATTTTAACCAAAAAACCCTTGAAGTCTATGCAGGGCCAGAATACCATCTTTTGAAAAAAGCCCAAAAAAAGATTTTGGAAGAAAGCACTTTTACACTTTCCGAGCTGAACAACAGAATGGCCTATCAGTTGAATGAAAAACTACCCCACCAACTCCCTCAAATCTGGACGGCACCCGTACTTCCAGGGACAGTCCAATGTACTCCAGACGGTAGCTTGATTATTTTGATGCGCGATGCACAGGTCACAGGAGGGTATCCCCGTCTATTTCAACTCACTGATGGAGCCCTACACCAGCTCGCTCAAAAGAAGACCCATGAGAAAATTCAATTTAAAATTTTGACCTCTATAGAATAAGTAAATCGGTCTGAGTGATTCAAAATTGTTTCTTATTTTTGCCTGGATTCTTATTACATGAAGATACTCTTAAAAAACGCTACCGTAATCAATGAAAAGAGTCCTTTTCACAATCAAACGTTAGATATATTCCTCGAGGACGGTGTTATCTCCCAAATCGAAACCGAAATCCAAACCAAAGCGGATCACATTATAGAACTTAAAGAATTGCACCTTTCCTCTGGATGGTTTGATCCCTGTGTTTCTTTTGGTGAACCTGGGTTTGAAGAACGGGAGACTTTAGAAAATGGACTGTTGACTGCTGCTAAAAGTGGGTTTACCCATCTGCTTTTAAATCCCAACACAGACCCTGTAATCTCCTCCCATGCTGATGTAAGTCACCTGCTACAATCCGCTGCAATGCAGACTACAGCCTTGCATATCAGCGCAGCATTGTCAGAAAACGGAGCAGGAGAACAAATGGCTTCGCTTTACGACCTTCACAAAGCAGGCGCGTGCTCTTTTGGAGATTTTAATACGGCACAGAAAAATCCTAGTCTTTTGCGAATTGCCTTGGACTACGTACAAAGTTTTAACGGTCTTATTCAAGCCTATCCCCTCGATTTGGATTTGATCCATACCGGGCAAATGCACGAAGGGACTGTCAGTACCAATTTAGGCCTTAAAGGCATCCCAGAAGTTGCAGAAACCGCTCCCTTGGCACGTGACCTCCAGCTTTTAGAGTACACCCATGGGAAGCTTCATATTCCCTATGTTTCATGTGCCACGAGCGTTCAATTGATACGCGAAGCAAAAAAGAAAGGACTCAACGTGAGTTGTGGAGTTGGAATTCCCCATTTGCTCTATACAGAAGAACAGTTAATGGACTTCAATCCCAATTTTAAACTCCAACCTCCCTTGCGAACTGCTGAGGATCAAAAAGCACTCCGAGAAGGACTTTTAGACGGAACCCTCGATATGGTTAGTAGCTTACACCAACCCATCAACCCCGAAATTAAAAACCTTGACTTTGTCGAATCGGAAGCGGGAAGTGTCGGGCTTGAAGCTGCGTTTCTCGTACTCCAAAATCACTTTCCACTAGCAAAGGTCATCTCCTTTCTAACCCGAGGTAAGAAACGGTTTGGTATTGAAGAACCTCCTTTTAACGTTGGAGCACCGGCAGATTTCACCCTGTTTACTCCCCACGGAAATGCTGAGTTTGAAGAGAGTCAACTCTTTTCAAGCTCCAAAAACTGTATGTTTATCGGAACTCCAACTCGCGGAACCGTTTACGGCTGTATCCGTGGAGAGAAAATCCAAATGAACCCGTCTTAGAATTCAATTTATGCTAGAATATCGCATCCGTCAAGGAATTAACACGCTCGAAAAAAGTCCTGTAATCTTTTTAATTCACGGGTATGGAAGTCATGCAGACGATTTGTTTTCCTTTGCGCCTTATCTTCCGAAATCACATACAATCATTGCTCTACAAGCCCCACTAAATTTATCCCCGGGCGGTTACGCTTGGTACCCTCTCTATCCCAAGGAAGACGGTACATTTACTTCTGAACTGGAAGCGGCCTGGAGTGCGGTAGATTTATTGAATGAGAACATTAATCTTTTAATTAAAAAATATGATCTTAACTCTAATAATATCAGCTTATTAGGTTTTAGTCAAGGGTCAATTTTAAGCTGGGCACTGGCCTTTAGCGCCCCCAAAAAGATTCGCCGAATTGTTGCGCTTAGCGGATTGGTACACGAAAGTGTGGACACCTCACAACCTCCGACCTTTTTGGCCTATGCAGCCCATGGCATCTCGGATGTAGTCATCCCAGTGGAAAAAGCAAGAGCTACCATTTTGCCTCTTAGCGAAAAATATACCGAAATAGAATATCACGAGTTTCCTGAAGGACACAGCGTTTCGCAGGAAAACTTTACACGACTTTTAGGGTGGTTGGAGAAGACCGAATTATAGAGGTTTTTCAAAAAACCTGATCACGTTAAAATCAAAGTCGCCAGAGGCTTGCTGCTTGTACTCCAACAGCGCCTGTCCCCAATTTTTATCCGATTTAAAACCGATGAGGACCCATTCCTGATTGACAACTTTTACCTTGTCGATTAAAAATCGACCTGAGCTTAACTTTAGGAGTGCTTTCAGTCCTTTACCTGTATTCATTGTGAGCAACTGCTCCCGCACTTGTTTTTCCAGCAGTAATGAATTTGTTATTTCTTCCTTTAAATTTGAATTACCCGCTAACGAAAAATAGGCAAACGTATCTTGAAATCGCTTTAATTTGGCAAGGGAGTCTTTGAGTTGTAGTTGCGTTTGATACTGGTTTTGAATTAGCTCGTCTTGATGATTCAGGATTTTATTGGTATTGAAAATTTGATAAAAAAGAACGATACAAGCAAATAGGAATAGATAAAGAACAATTTTAAATTTCATAAGTGACTATTAGGTTGAGCTTAGGCTTAAGGTGTCATAGGCTAAAAAAACATTTGGAGGCAATTCTGTACTGACTTCCTCATGAAATCCCATTAAATGGCTGATATGGGTTAAATAAGAGCGTTTGGGCTTGAGTTTTTCAATCAGATGTAAGGCTTCTTCAAGATTCAAATGGCTTGGGTGCACTTCCTTTCGTAGACAATTTAAAACGAGAACGTCAAGGCCTTTTAACTTCTCTTGTTCTTGATCACTGATGGTTTTTACATCGGTGAGATAACAAAAATCATCAATGCGATACCCCAGAACAGGGAGCTGATCGTGGAGAACTTCAACTGGGGTGATTTTTTTTCCTTTAAAATCAAAAGAATGTTTTGAGCTGATTCTATGAACGTCTACTGAAGGCGCCC
>CAXGYE010000009.1:0-12862 GCA_964013865.1 uncultured Flavobacteriaceae bacterium | reverse complement strand
AACAACTTGAATCGTACTGGAACTCTGATTCTAATACTCAAAAGCGTCACGATGAATTTATAGAAAACACACTTTCCAATTTTTACCTTCCTTTAGGAGTTGCTCCCAACTTTTTAATAAATGGCAAAAACTATACCTTACCTCTAGTTGTGGAAGAAAGTTCTGTAGTGGCTGCTGCGAGTAATGCGGCTAAATTTTGGGGAAATCGCGGAGGCTTTTCAACCCAAGTAATCGATACTTTAAAAGTAGGTCATGTGCATTTTTATTTTGGAGGTGCTCCTCAAGAGATACAAAAATTTTTTGATCGTAGAAAAAAGGACCTACTTCGATCCACTCGGTATCTAACCAAAAACATGGAAGCCCGTGGGGGTGGAATTACCAAACTTGAATTAGTCAACAAGAGTGAAGTTCTCCCACGCTATTTCCAATTGCATATGGAGTTTAAAACAAAAGATGCAATGGGAGCAAATTTTATTAACTCCTGCTTGGAACTTATCGCAAAAAAATTTTTAGAATTTGCTGAAGAAGATCAACTAACACAGGGAAAAGAGAACAGCTTAGAAATAGTAATGAGTATTCTTTCAAACTATGTCCCCGAATGTTTAGTGCATGCAGAAGTTCGTTGTCCAGTAGCGGATTTTACACTACAAAATAATGGTGTAAATGGAGCTACATTTGCAAAAAAAATGGTAGACGCTGTTGCCATCGCAAGCTGTGAACCCTATCGTGCAGTAACCCATAACAAAGGAATCATGAACGGTGTGGATGCATTAGTCATTGCAACAGGAAATGACTTTAGAGCTGTAGAAGCAGGTGTTCACGCTTTTGCGGGAAGGTCTGGTCAATACCGATCCTTGAGTAATGCCTATATCCAGGATGAACAGTTTGTAATGGAGCTTACCCTACCTCTTGCGCTAGGAACTGTGGGTGGGCTTACCAAACTACACCCAATGGTGGAATGGTGTATGGAACTTTTGGGAAACCCCTCTTCCGAAGAATTGATGGAAATTGTGGCTGTAGCAGGATTGGCTCAGAACTTTGCAGCCTTACGCTCTTTGGTAACCACAGGAATTCAAAAAGGACATATGAAAATGCATTTACTTAATATTCTCAACCAATTTGAAGCAAACGATACACTAAAGTCAGACGCTGTATCCTATTTCAAGACAGAACCTGTTTCAGTTCAAGCTGTAGCTGCTTTTTTAAAAAAAAACAGTCAATAGTATGACTTCCTTCTACAGTCATGGAAAATTATTGATTACGGCAGAATATGCTGTTTTGGGAGGTGCAAAAGCTCTGGCTGTGCCTTGTAAAAAAGGGCAAACATTACGTTTTAAAGAAAGTCTAGATTCCGTACTGCATTGGAATAGTTATGATGAAAAAGGAAGTTGCTGGTTTGAAGCACGATTTGAATTACCCGAGCTGAAGATTATTCATACTTCGAATTCTGATATTTCAAATCGTTTACAAGACATTTTAATTTTTTCAAAAAAAGAAAATCCCTCTTTTTTAAACCAAGGAGGGACCGTAGAAACCGAATTGGAGTTTAACCGACAATGGGGCCTTGGCAGTTCCGCTACACTAATTGTAAATATCGCTTCATGGGCAAAAATAAACTCTTATACATTACTTGAAAATAGTTTTGGAGGTAGCGGTTATGATGTAGCTTGCGGATTAGCCGAAGGCCCTATTTTCTTTACCAAAAAAAAAATACACCATGGGTTACACCTGTAGCTTTTTCTCCTTCATTTAGAAGTGAATTATTTTTCGTCTATCTCAATCAAAAAAGAGATAGCCAAGAAGCCGTTCAAAATTTTGATGTGAGTCGAGTAACTCCTCAACTTATTTTATCACTGAATCAGCTTACCGAGGCTATTTCAGAAAGTTCAACTTTGGAAGAGTTTAATGTTTTGATTCAAAAACACGAAAACTTAATCGGAGGGTTACTCCAACAAAAAACAATAAAAGAACAGTTATTCAGTGACTATTCTGGCAGCATTAAAAGTCTTGGAGCGTGGGGTGGAGATTTTATTATGGCAACAGGCGGAAAAGAAACCCAGGATTATTTTAGCAAAAAAGGTTATCAAACGATTATCCCTTTCAACCAAATGTGTAAACTCTATTGAAAGGTGATCATACCTGAGTCTTATTAAAACTTATTTTTTGACCATCTACAACGGCTGTAATTTGATTTTTATCATAAACCGCCATAAAGACATCGTCTTCTTTTTTTACGTGAAGAATATTTTTATTTTTTTTATAGTCAGCTGAAAAAACTTTGACTTCCCCTTCTTGAGAATTGTATTTTACCCAGCCTTCCACTTGGTCTACGTCGGTAAAAATAAGCTTGTAATAACTCGCATCAGGCTCGTTGGTAGAAGTACACATCCAGACTGTCCCTACAAGGGCTAAGGACCTTCTCAATTTCTTTGTAAAACGAAATAATCGCATGAATTATAGCTTTTCTTATAATTCCCACAACAAATTTCATGCCAAAAACCCCCCTACGGCTGTTGAGGGTTTTATTTTATGGTATTTTTAATAGTATAGGGCTCTGTTGTCTTCTATTTCCGCAACGGATTCTAGAGCTGCAAATACATTTTCGATCAAGGTAAAGTTTTCATTTCTTTGCAATTCTTTTGCGTAGGCGGAATAGTCTGTTCTCTCTTCAACGCTATTTTTCTGGTTTAAAAGAATTTTATAAACCCCTTTATTTCCTTGAACTAAATCAGACAATTCTCCTTCGCCCATAGCAAAAGCAGTACCCACTACTTTAGGTTCATCACCAGCACCAATAATGGTTGGATTTTTTTGATTTACCGCTGAGGCAGTTTCAATGGTTAGATTTTCTTCTTCCGCCAAAGATTCTAAAGTAGTTTTATCAGCATAGCGTTTTTTAATTAGAGCCGCTTTCTTATTCTCTGTGAGAATCTTTCTTACTTCTGAGTCAACCTCTTCAATAGGGGCTAATCCTTCTTTAACTTTCGCAGTGAGTTGTACCACTGCATAGCCACCTTGACTTAAAGAAAAACGTCTAATCTCACCGATCTTTGTGTCTTTTTCGAAGGCCCATCGAACAATATTTCGTTGTCTTGGCAAACCGGGCAGATTTTCTTCCAAGGGTGCAATTTGTTTTACGGGTCGAGCTTCATAGTTATTTGTTTGAGCAATTTCTAAGAAATCTTTTCCCTCATTACTGTCCATCTCAAACTGAGTTGCCTCTCTAAAAATTTCATTGGAGGTTTGATCGGAAGGAACTGCTTCGGCTACTACATCTGCAATCAATGCTAAATCGTCTTTGTCAGTTACCTTGATGATGTGGAATCCAAATTCGGTTTCGACCAATCCTACACGATCGACTCTATTGGAATTTACAAAATTAAAAAATTCTGTGGCCATTTCGCCCTCTTGGAAAAAGCCTAGATCACCTCCACGTGTTCTTGTGGGGCCATCCGAGTATTCCAAGGCAAGCGCATCAAAATCTGCAGAGGCTCTTCTTGCAAGACGATACACCCGATTGGCTTCTTTTTTTGCTTCTGCTTTCGTTCGAGTGATGTTAGAAGAAGCACGGGTTGCCCCTTCGTAAGCGATCAAGATGTGGCTAGCACGAAGGGAGGCATTTTTTTTGCGATCCAAAAGTCTAGAAATCTTAAATGTACTTCCATCACGGTAAGGACCAAAAACTTCTCCATTATCTAAACTAAACAGAATATCTGCGTATTGGTTGTTGTATTGACCACGAGATTTGTAAACTGAATCGAAAGGAACTTCAGAATATTGATCAATAAAATCAGCTACCTTTTTAGTTTTTTTAAAGCCTTCAAGGGTGTCTGTTAACTTAGAAACATCATTGTATGAAATACGTTGGTCTTTAAGTCCGTCAAGACGTAAACGGATTGTTGCCAAGTCATCTTCCGTGGGAAGTTCCTCAAAAGCAACGTATTGTATGTTTCGGGTTTCGTCTCTTTTGTATTCAGCTTTGTGCTCTTGAATGTATTTTTTGATTTCGGCATCGGTTACTTCAACCAGACTATCAGGTATTACATCAAAAGGGATTTGAACGTACTGTATATTTACATTGTCATTTTCAAGATGGTAAATGGCTTTTGCCTCAGCTTCTGTTATTCCCGCGCTTGCCTTTATCAAATCGAGATAAATACGTTGTTTTGCGACTCCAATAATACTTTGTTCTTGAAATTTCCAATTTTCGTAGGCAGTGGGGTTTGTAGATTTTAATTGTGCTATAAAATCCGTAAACAATCCAAAATCAAAAAATCCCGCTTCGTTTTGAAACTCTGGGTTATTAATTAAATTGTCATCCGATGAAATGATTTGTTCCAATTGATCTTTACCTGCATCAATTCCTAATTTTTCATATTGTTGATCAAATATTGTACTTCGTAAGGCTTGGTCCCATACCCTATTTACAGATTGCATGGTAGAATAGTTGTAAGTTCGTTCGGTTTGTTCAACCAGTTGACGAAAATAATTGAGCTCTACTTCTTCGTCATTAATCAATGCGATAGGATCCGTTGGACCTGTATTTGATGCGCTTCCGTCAAATACACCAGAGATTACAAAAGCGAAAAGCGCCATTCCGATTACGAGAATCAAAAAAATGGAACGCTGTCTAATTTTTCCTAAAATGGCCATAATTGCTTTTTTTGATGGTTTGCGAAATTAAGCTATTCATTTGAATAAAGAAAGTTCCTTTGTTTAAAAATAGGGATGTGTTTTGATTGATAAGTTCTACTCTCCCTGTGAATACTCCAATAAAATTTGCTCAATCTTTGTGGCTGCAACTTTTTTAATCGTTAAGGTATAAGGTGGAATTTGGATTTGTTCTCCTTTCTTTGGGATTTCACCTATGTGGTACGCGATCAGCCCACCTAAGGTTTCATAAAACTCGCTTTCGGGAAGTGACAGGTTGTATTTTTGATTTAAATAGTCAACTTCCAAACGAGCAGAAAAATCAAAGGAGGTTTCACCTAATTGGGTTTCAATATGATCTACAGTATCGTATTCATCTTCAATTTCACCAAAGAGTTCTTCCACAATATCTTCTACGGTCAAAATTCCTGAGATTCCGCCGTGTTCATCAATCACCACAGAAATACTTTTGTGCTGGCGTGTCAATAATTTTAAAACGTCGTTGATCAACATGGTTTCTGGAACATAGGCAAGGGGTAAGAGTGTGTTTTTTAAGGCCATAGGATTTTTCATCATATCAAAAACATGGACATAGCCCAATATTTGATCTATTGTTTTTTGAAAGACAGGAATTTTCGAAAACCCCGTAGAAATAAAAAGCGCTTTGATTTCCTCGATAGGGGTGTCTTCGTCAACAGCAACGACCTCTGCTCTAGGCACCATAGCTTCTTTTGCTTTTACATCAGAAAAATCAAGGGCTTTTTGAAAAATCTGTATTTCAGAATCCAGTTCTTCTTTATCATAAGATGATTCTAATTGTTCCTCAATGTAATTTCCTAACTCAACCTTGGAAAATGAAAGTTGAACTTGATCGGAATCCGTCTTTAGAAAACGCTTTAAAATAAGGTCGGTAAATTGAATTATTAGATAGGTTAGTGGGTAAAACAAGTAGTAAAAAAAAGCCACTGGAATCGCAAAAATTTTGATGGTAAAATTGGCATAAAGCTGAAAAAATACTTTGGGTAAAAATTCCGCTGTTATCAAAATGATTCCTGTTGAAATTAGAGTCTGATACAACACAATAATTAAACTTGGCTCTGCACCTGTTAAAAGAGTCTCTGAAAAGAAGAGTTGGAGAATTCTATCTCCAGAAAAAATTCCATAGACCACTAATGCAACGTTGTTTCCTAGAAGCATACTTGCAATGAATCGAGAAGGGTTTTGGGTAATACTTTTTAAAACTTTAGAAGTATAACTCCCCTGTAGCTTCTCAATTTCAAGATAGATTCTGTTTGAGGATACAAAAGCGATTTCCATTCCGGAAAAAAATGCGGAGAATACCAAACTAAGAATGATAACTAAATCGGATTCGATCATTGAGAGGAGTTGTCCCTTTGATTAAATTTTTTCCTGTAGTGCCTTCGAAATAGGGCCATAAATACAGACAAAACTGCAAATCCCAAAAAATAGTAAGCTCGGGTTTGATCGTAGCCCCATAAAGTCAACGTTTTATAGGATGAGATTCCAGCAATAACCCAGTAGAGGAGTTCTGAAATTTTATAAGTTTTCATGGGTTTAGGTTTAACATTTTAAGGATCAAACTTCGCTTCTATTAAATTAGAAAGTTTTTTTCATTGGGTTGTCAAAGTATCTTTGGTTTCAGAAACAGCGACAGTCCCAACAAGATTACCTGTTTGAAATTTAGTAAAATCTTTATTGGTATCCAATCGAATGGCGTCAAAATCGTAGTCTTTATCTTTAAATTTAAATGGCTGTTCGGTAAACAACCATTCGTTTTCTGCATCCCAAAAAAGTTGCTGTGTGGTGAGTACAGAACCTTCATGAGATTTAAGTTGTACATTTCCTTTTAAATCTATGAGTTTAGTGTCATTGTAGAGCGTACCAAAATCAGCACGTACCTCATTTTCATTTCCTTGTTCATCGTAAAAGATCACTTTGAGACCTTCTGGAAATTCTGCATAACGGAAATCTAAATTGGTGTAGTCAATGTGTTTTGGAGCTGTGAGAATAGCTTGAATCTTTACGGAATCGGTATATACCATTCTAATATTCAAGGCGGTTCCTATAGGGTCTTGACGGTCAGTATTGATTTCTTTTAATGCATCCGTATTGTCTTCACAAGAAATAAAAAGGGCTGCAGTAGCTACCACAACCCTGTAAAAAATTTTATGTGAAAAAATTCCCATTTACAGTTTGGGAACAGTCACGCTTCGATTAATCCAGCAGTCAAATTTGATTACTGCTCCTTCATTTCCTTCAGTAAAGATGTCAGTTTTGCTAGGTGCTCTACCTATATAACTTTCTTTAGTTCGTTTTGCTATTTTAGAAAGGGAATTATCTACATTTCCTGCTTTTGTTGCAAGATCTGCAGCCAACCAATAGACCGCTCTCTTGTTAAATTGAGTGTCGCCACAGTCGTTGGCACTATCTGCATACATATTCGCAATTAGCAAATAGGCGCGACCTAAAGAAGGTTGAAAACCTAGGGCTTTATTGGCGTAGCTTCGTGCAGAACTTCTTCTTCCTGCGATTTTAAATTTATTCGCAATTTTCAAAAGGATTTTGGCCTTTCTGTAATTGTCTGTTTCAAGAGCAATAGACTCTTCATAGTATTTTAATGCTTGATCAGCATTTCCGCGTTTGTCGTTCAACAACCCAAGGTAATAGGCAGAATCCGCAGAGGGGTCAAGGGTGTGCAGAGCTTCCACTAGGGTGACAAAAAATGGATCGTCTGAACATTCTTTGCTGTCCATACGACTAGCAGCACGCTTTAACCATACAGAGTCTTCTTTAAACTCGTCAAAGTTTCTTTTGTACAAGGGAATTAAGTTTTCACAAGTCGCTTCTTTAGCAATAATTGCATCCAAATTTGACAAAAAGGTACCGATAGCTTTAGAGTTAATGTTATATACTCTTTTTCGTCTTTGTTCCTTACTGGTCAATGGATCCCCTTCATCTTCTTTTTTAAGGATCACATCCAATTTTTTTGCCAATTCTGTGGTTTCAATTTCAAATTTTTCAGAAACTTCTTCATATTTATTAAACAGCATCTCCATACTAACCTCACTATCCCCTGCCTTGTATCGGTCATACAAGGTTTTGAAGTAATTGTACAAGTGTTTTGGATTGGTAAAGCTTTTCGCATCTTTAACAAAAGCTTCATCGAATGTGCTATAAACAACTTTTAAATCCTCTATTTTATAATCGAGAAGCGCTTGTGCTTTTTTACTAAGTACGTCTCCTACAGTACTTTTATTTTTCTTTGCTGGAAAGTATTGAACCCACTCGTCGTAAAGTTGAATTAAGTCTTTTTTAGACGCTTCAACTTCTTCGGGGGTTCCATTTTTAATATAATGCTTTAAAATGCGCTCTCCATAGGTGTAAACCGCAACATTGATGTTTGGACAACTTTGTCTTACTCTAGTCCAAGGCTCGAATGCAGCTGTGTAATTTTTAACTTTAACATATTCTGCAAATATGGATAAATCTTGCATACAAGCATTGTCATCTTGGGCATGTAAGCGGGTCTGAAAAATCAGTCCCAATATCATAATCCCAAAAATATATCGCTTTTTCATCTTACTTATTTTTAATTATACTTTCTTTTTACAAACCAAATATCGTTGAGTGACAAACCGATGCGCAGCGCAACTATTGTTTCTTGAATCAAGCCTGCCTCCTTTTGACCTCGTTGACTAATTTCAACTCCAACATTTGCATTGGAAAGGCCTGCTAACGGTAGTCCAAGTCCAAAAGATATGCCAGTTTCTGTTAAGGGTATGTTATTGACAATTGTACTCATCTGCTCTGTGCGGAACCCAAAGCGGTAAACCACTCGGCTCCAGAAACTTGTAAATGAAGCGTAATTGGGAATAAAATACCCTCCTACAGCCCATTTTTTAGCATCTCTGTATGAAACACTCGTTCTTTTAAAAAAATCATTGTTAAAGGTAGCGGATTTTATCAAATTATATTGCGCCCCAAAAAACCATTTCTTGTTTTTACCTAAACCCAATCCTACGCGTCTAATTTCGGACAATTCCAAATTGGTTTGATCCAGACCTGAAGAAGAAAGGTCTATTTCAGCCAGATCTGTTAGCGTTTGATTGGACAAAGATTGTGTGTAAAAAGTACGGCTGTTTTGAGAATCCAGAATTCCTTTTGGTTGAAGTGCAAGCATCACCTGGGCAGTATATTTTTTTTTAATCGGAATTTTTCCTTGTACAGAGAATTGTAAACTCAACCCAGAAACACTTGAATCATTAACTAAAAACGTTCCATTGGCTACTCCATCGCGAAACTGTCCTGTTCTATAAAATAAATTTCCAAAATTGTAATTTACAGTTGATCCTACCGAAAGATTTGGAGTAATCGGAACACCTAAAGAAATATAAGCTTGGTTTAACCCTCCTCGACCTTCATACCGATTGAAAATATCTGTTTCTGAAAGTTGAGAGACTTTTTCAATTCGGTAGCCCACCGAAGTAAGAGGAAGTATTCCAAATCCAAAACTAAATTTCTTTGTAGGAATACTAACTGAAAGGTAGTCCAAGGCTGCAAGGTCGGAATTTTCTGACGCTGAGGCAGATTCTAGATTGTTGTTCGTATAATTTATTCCTACGGAATAGGTTGTTACCTTTAAAAATCCGTAGCCTGCAGGATTGTTCAAATTGGCGTGAATCGAATCTGTAAAAACATCCAGACCACCCATATGACGTGTCGCTTGTGTTCCATTAAAGCTGCGCTCCCCTAGACCTGTAGCGGAATAAGGAGAGGACACCGTATTTTGGGCAAACAGTGGGGCGGTCATCAAAAGTAAAATGAAAAAAGCGTTTACTCGATTCATGAATTTGTATTACTTGCTAATAAGAAGTTCAAACCTTTGGCTAGGAAATTTGAATGCGCAAATATGCTATTTTTTAATGGTTTAGGCAACATTTGAGCGTCTCCACCTGTTAAAATAACCGTTAAAAAGTCAAATTTGGCTTCATAATAGGAAATTGCGGTATTTATTTCTGAAACAATTCCCTGTGAAACACCGCTGTGCATTGCACTTTCTGTATTTTTCCCAAAAAATTGAGCTGTTTTCTTTGGTTCCAAGGCAGGTAAAAGTCCCGAAAAGGAATGCATAGCATTATAACGCATTCGATATCCTGGACTGATAGCTCCTCCGTGGTGTAGTCCTTCTCGATCTAAAATATCATAGGTGATACAACTCCCTAAATCGATAACTAAGACGTTTTGATTTGGGTATTCTAAAGCACATGCGGCTAGCAAAGCAATACGATCCGCACCCAATTGATGACTGGGAAAGTAAAGGGTTTTAAAGGGAAGTCGCAAGGCCGCAGAACACAAAAGAACCGGTAACGGCACCAGAGCCCTCTGTAAATCTGCTGTTATGGATCCGTTGACATCAGATACAATGCACTTTTCAATTAAAGGGTATTCTTTTTGCAGTTGCGTTAGGGTGTTTTCCCATTGGTCATAGGAAACGGTTCTTGTGTCCATATCCCGATCGTCATCAAATATAAAATATTTGATTTGCGAATTTCCCAAATCAATGATTAGTTGCATGGTATTTACTTGTGGCTGTAAAATTACAAAGAAAATAAGTGAAATGATTTTGTGAGAATACAAAAGCCAACTATATTTGCACTTGCTTAAAAGCGGGGTACCTTAGCTCAGTTGGTAGAGCAAAGGACTGAAAATCCTTGTGTCCCTGGTTCGATTCCTGGAGGTACCACAAACCCCCTGATAAAGTTTATTGGTCAGGGGGTTTTTTACTTCATAAATAAGATCCTTATCCTTTTAATCTAGCGTTGTTCCAGTTTTAGAATTTCAGAATACAACCTATACGTAGGAAATAATCCTTAAATTGTATTGAAGAATTCAAATTGAGAAAATAAGTTGACCCCAATAAAGAACAATTCTTTAATTTTAAAATTAAATCGATAAAAATTTTAGATCCGCTATTTACTATAAGTATTTTTTAGTTACAAATAACCCTTTGAATGAATAAGTTAAATTTTTTAAGAGCGAAAATTAATTTTTACCTCAATGAATCAAAAGATAAAAGAGGTAGAATTATTACTAATTTCATTTATGCTTTAATATTGCTGTCGGTTCTTGACTTTAGTCTGCAAACGATTCCAAATTACAATCGATTCCACCCC
Source organism: uncultured Flavobacteriaceae bacterium (assembly GCA_964013865.1). Classification (GTDB taxonomy): domain Bacteria; phylum Bacteroidota; class Bacteroidia; order Flavobacteriales; family Flavobacteriaceae; genus MS024-2A. Next base: position 2,018 of record CAXGYE010000009.1, on the reverse strand, counting down.
TCGCTTGCTAAGTTTGAGTTTGTCGTGTTAGTGATTTTTACGATCGAGTATATGTTGAGGGTGTTTTCGTCTAAAAATCCTTTAAAATTCATAGTAAGTTTTTATGGAATAATTGACTTAATCACCATCCTCCCTTCGTTTTTTGGTTTGGCATATGATATAAGATCACTACGAGTTTTAAGGCTTTTGAGAATATTTGGAAATTATAGTGCCTCTAAAAATTTAAAGAAATCATTTAATGACGTAAAAAGTGAGCTCGGTTTTTTTTCTCTAGCTACGTTATTACTACTTTATGTTGCAGGAACTGGTATTTATCATTTTGAAAACGAAGCGCAACCTGAAGCTTTCTCTTCAATTTTTGATTCCATATGGTGGGCAGTAGCAACGCTGACCACTGTGGGTTATGGAGACATTTATCCAATTACCGCTGGAGGTAAAATTTTTGCAACACTAATTGTTTTTTTAGGTTTAGGTCTGGTCACAGTTCCAACTGCTTTAATTGCATCTTCTTTCACATCGGCCTTTAAAGAAGGTAAAAAGGAGGACAATAAGGAAGCTTAACAGAAATCAAAAAAAATTATTGGTTTTTTCTAAATATGAATTAAAATGAAGGAGATAAAAATAAATTACGTTTCATTTAAAAAAGATTCAAAATTATCTGTACTTGTCGATGCAGCGCTATTTCAAAAAATGTACACCAATGGGAGCCTAAAACAAAAATGTGATTACGCGAGATGGCTTGTATCAAATTCAGGTTGGTTCAATCCCAATGAGTTTTCCTCTCATAAGGTTGAACATTTTGAAATAGAAGGAATCAACCTTTTAGATTTTACAAACTCAAAATGGTTAGATGGAAATGACCTTAACCATTTCTAAAATAGTATATTTAGGTGTTTTATATTTCAAAAAAATGTGGCTGTAAATTAACATTTTGCTTGGAATATTAATTTATTATAAATAGACGTAGACACAAAAGATTTACTTCTTAAATAGTTCGTATTGTTTGATAGTAAAGACCATAAGCCGAAAAGTTTAGACGCTGAAAAAGAAAATTCATCTTCCCTTTCTTTAGAGCAAGCTGAGGTTGCCCAGTTGGTAGAATTTGAAAGTCTTTCTCATTTGTCAAAACCTTCTACTGGCTTAAACTTAATTCAGCAGAAAGCAGACGCATTTAGTGAGATCACTAATTTGGAACTATTACAAAAGAAGGCGTCAACAAAAGGGGTTTATGGGCAAAGCTCCGCAGGTGTCATTCAAGCAAAAGGGCTCCCGAAAAACCTCCAAACTGGTGTTGAGAATCTCTCGGGACAAGCAATGAACGATGTAAATGTCCACTACAATTCAAAAAAACCAGAAAAAATGGGTGCTCATGCCTTTGCACAAGGAACAGATATACATTTAGGCAAAGGTCAAGAAAAGCATTTACCCCATGAAGCATGGCATGTTGTTCAGCAGAAAGAAGGGAGGGTAAAACCGACTGTTCAAAAGAAGGAAAAAATACCTGTAAACGATGACGCTTCCTTAGAAAAAGAAGCAGATGTGATGGGAGACAAAGCCCTTTCCTTAGGAAAACAAGAGCCTGAGCATCCTCAAGACTCCGTAATCGAATTTCCTCAAAAAACAGTTCAAAAAGTTGAAGATGAAGAAAACCAACAAGAGGAGTCAGAGCAAGAAAGTGAAGAAAAAGTAAGTGAGAATGAAAATAAAGCAGAAGCATCGGATGCTAATTCTGAAGGGGAGGACAACAAGGATCAAGATTCATCAGCACAAGTCGAAATAAAGCCAGAGACTTTAGTATTATCAGGAACAAAGGGCCTCTATGCTAAAGTAAGCTCCTTTTTTGGAAAGGAAACTAGTTTTGGAGTACTTCAAAACCTTATCAAAGAATATGAAAATACTGAGGACGATGTTGTAAAGGAGGAGCTAAAACCCAAAATAGTAGGTGCTTGTGATACATGGCTTAAAAAACACCCAAAACCTAAAAAAAGTAAAAGCCGTTTTGGAAAATTAAAATCCGG
>CAXGYE010000008.1:0-13253 GCA_964013865.1 uncultured Flavobacteriaceae bacterium | reverse complement strand
TTATTATTGTACTTTTAATTTATTTTTTTAAATAAAATTAAGATAAAAACTAATAATAGTGATGCTCTATGAAAATAACAAAACAAACGGTAACCATAGATGGAATAGACAAGATCATACTAAAGCTTTTGCTACAAGACGCCCGAACCCCGATTCAAGTCCTTGCAAAAGCCAGTGGTATCTCTGGTGCAGCAGTACACCAACGCCTAAAGAAGCTTGAAAAAGCGGAAGTTGTTTCAGGTTCACAAATCATCTTAAATCCGAAAGTACTGGGCTATAAAACGGTGGCTTTTATAGGTATTTACTTAGATAAGGCCATGCGCAACCCCGAGGCTGTAAAGCAGTTGAAAAATATTACAGAGGTCATCGAATGCCACTATACAACTGGAAACTGGAGTATTTTCGCAAAACTCTTGTGTCGAGATAACGAGCATTTAATGGAACTACTCAACAAAAAAATACAATCCGTGGAAGGGGTCTCCCGAACAGAAACGTTCATCTCATTACAAGAACAAATGAATCGACAGATTGATCTTTAATCAGTTACGCCGTCCCCCAAAAACTTGAAAAGCAAAATAAGCTAGCGTTGCCAAAGAAGACAAAGCTGCAACCACATAGGTTCTCGCTGCCCATTTCAACGCGTCTTCAGCACCTGCCAGTTCCTCACGCGATACCATGTTTTTTCTTTGGAGCCATTCCAAAGCTCGGTTACTGGCATCGTACTCTACCGGTAAAGTCACAAAACTGAAAAGAGTCCCCATAGCAAACAGACCTACTCCCGCAGCCGCAATCTCAAAACCAAAAGGAATGACCTGCATCAAAACCAAGCCAGCAATAATGACAATCATTGACAAATTTGAGGCCACACCAACTACGGGAACTAAAGAAGAACGCAACTGAAGCCATTGATAGCTTTGGGCGTGTTGAACAGCGTGACCACACTCGTGAGCCGCTACTGCTGCAGCTGCTGCATTGCGCTCATGATATACAGATTCACTCAGATTTACCGTTTTCTTTTGGGGGTTGTAGTGGTCGGTTAAAGACCCCCGAACTGAGATTACTTGTACATCGCGAATTCCGTGATCGACTAACATTTGTTCTGCGATTTCTTTTCCTGACATTCCATTGCGGAGCTGCAGCTTGGAATAGGTTTTAAACTTCCGCTTTAATGTATTGCTCACCCACATACTGGCAAGTGAAATCAGAATAATCAGCAAATAGTAACTTCCCATACTTTTTTTTGTAAAAATAAATCAAACCGCTGAATTGATAGTCCTTCTAAGATTTTTTTAACTAAAATTAAATACCCCTAACCGTAAACAAAGATTTAAAAAAAAATACCGTCTCGCGATCTTGCTTAGTAAACGATATTGATAATCTTATTGGGAACAATAATCCATTTTTTAGGTGCTTTTCCTTGGAGGTATTCCGCAGTCCGATCATCATCCAAAACCGCTTTTTTGATTTCTTCCTGCTCTAGACTCAAGGCCAGTGGAATAGTAAATCGCATTTTACCATTAAATGAAACAGGGTAGTTTTTTGAATCTTCTATTAAATAAGACTCGTTGACTTCGGGATAAGGCTGATTTATCAAAGTGCTCGTATTTCCCAGTTTTTCCCATATTTCCTCAGCTAGATGGGGTGCAAAAGGAGACAGCAATAAGGTTAATGGAGAAAGGATTTCCCTGCTGTGACAATTCAAACTTGTCAACTCATTCACACAGATCATAAAGGAACTCACACAGGTATTGAAAGAAAAGTTTTCAATATCAGTAGTTACTTTTTTTATGGTTTCGTGAAGCGCTTTCAATTCCTTTTTTCCAGGCTTTTCCTCGGTAACGATCCATTGATCGTCTTTAAAAAACAAACGCCAGTATTTTTTTAAAAAATTATGCACCCCTGAGATTCCTGCGGTGTTCCAAGGCTTGGCTTGCTCAATGGGACCTAAAAACATTTCGTACATACGCAGTGTATCCGCTCCATATTGATTGCATATTTCATCCGGGTTGACCACATTGTATTTGGACTTGGACATTTTCTCAACCTCGCGTCCTACTTTGAAAACACCTCCGTTCATTTCAAATTCAGCTGTTTCAAACTGACTTTGCCATTTGCGTAAACCTTCTGTATCCAATTCATCAGATGCATTGACTAGGTTCACATCCACACGGATGGGCTCCATCCCTTCTTCAGTTTCTAAAAGATCTTTAGACACATAGGTCTGTGTTCCCGGTTTTCTGTAGATAAAAGCAGAGGTACCCAAAATCATCCCTTGGTTGATGAGCTTTTTTGCGTATTCTTCTACAGGTAATAATCCTAAGTCAAAAAGAAATTTTTGCCAAAAACGAGAATATAATAAATGTCCTGTGGCGTGCTCACTTCCTCCTAGGTACAAATCTACTTCGCGCCAATACTCCATGGCTTGTTTTCCGACAAACACATCCGAATTTTGAGCGTCCATATACCGATAAAAATACCAAGAACTGCCAGCCCAACCGGGCATCGTATTCAATTCTAAGGGAAAAACGGTTTGATGGTCAATTTTTCCATTTTCCACTACCTTTTTGGATACGGTATCCCAAGCCCATTTCTCCGCATTGCCTAGTGGAGGTGCGCCTTCAGAGGTAGGTAAATAATTTTCTACTTCGGGAAGTTCAAGCGGCAAGTCTTCCAAAGTCAGGGGTTGAGGCATTTGCTCTTTATAATACATAGGGATGGGTTCCCCCCAGTAACGCTGCCTGCTAAATATAGCATCTCGCAGTCTATAATTGATCGTCCCCGTACCACATCCTTTTTCCTCCAAGGCTTCGATGACTTTGCCCATAGCCTCATGATAGGACAAGCCTGTTAAAAAGTCAGAGTTGTCTATCGTAGTATTTTCCTTGTCCGTAAAGGCTTCCTTTTCGATAGAAACACCTTTAAAAATATTTTTAATAGGAATATCGAAATGCTTGGCAAAGTCATAGTCTCTCTGATCGCCACAGGGAACCGCCATCACAGCACCTGTTCCGTAGTCTGCCAAAACATAATCCCCAATCCAAATAGGAATCCGACTCCCGTCAAAAGGGTGAATCACAAAGCTTCCCGTAAAGACCCCAGTGCTATTTTTAACATCGGCCATACGTTCGCGTTGGGTGCGCTGTTTCGTTTCTGAAATGTAGGCCTCTACGGCTGCTTTGTGATCGGGATGAGTAATTTTTTGAACCAATTCCAATTCGGGGGCTAGAGTCATAAAGGTTACCCCAAACAACGTATCAGGACGTGTGGTAAAAACTTCAATTTTTTCTTCATGTCCTTCAATTTGAAAAAAGACTTTCGCTCCAATGGATTTCCCGATCCAGTTTCGCTGCATTTCCTTCAAGGATTCGGGCCAATCGATTTCATCCAATCCTTTGAGCAGACGCTCCGCATAGGCACCTATTCGCATGCTCCATTGCTTCATCTTCTTTTTTGTAACGGGATAACCTCCGCGTTCTGAGACCCCATTGATGATTTCATCGTTGGCTAAAACCGTTCCTAATTCAGCACACCAGTTGACTTCCGTCTCGGACAAATAGGTCAGGCGATACCCCAAGAAAATTTCTTCTTTTTCTCTTTCGCTAAATGCATGCCATTCCGTTGCTGAAAAGGATTTCATTCCCGAGCTACAAACTGCATTGAGTGTGGTATTTCCCTCTTTTTCAAAACGAACGACTAAATGGGAAAGCGGCAATGCCTTGTCCGCATCGTTACAGTAATAATGATCAAAAAGAAGCAGAAAAATCCATTGTGTCCATTTATAAAAATCGGGATTGGAAGTACGCACTTCTCGACTCCAATCAAAAGAAAACCCCATTTGATCTAGCTGGTCGCGATAGCGGGCAATGTTTTCTTGGGTTGTCTTTGCAGGATGTTGACCTGTTTGAATGGCATACTGCTCCGCAGGCAAACCAAAAGAATCATACCCCTGAGGATGGAGCACATTAAAGCCTTGGTGTCTTTTATAACGCGCAAAAATATCACTCGCAATGTAGCCCAAAGGGTGTCCTACGTGTAACCCTGCACCTGAGGGGTAAGGAAACATATCCATGATATAATACTTGGGCTTTTCCGAATGATTATCAGCTTTAAAGGTCTGATTTTTTGCCCAGTAGGCTCGCCATTTTTGTTCTATAAAATTAAAGTCGTATCCCACGGTTTTTTAGTTATTCTTTTGAAAGGCTCAAAAATACGCTTATTGCTTGAATGTCAAAAAGCTAAAAGAACATTTTATCCCAGTCTTAATCGTATATTTCTTTCTATTTTTACAAAAACATTGTCCGTGGCAAAAAAAATATACGACGGCTATCAAAAAAGAAGAGTACGCAACAGTTATATTTCTGTGGTGATAAGCATCACTGTGGTTTTGTTTTTCTTAGGTATTTTGGGACTTTTCTTACTCAATGCCAAAAATGTAGCCACGCATTTTAAAGAACAGATTGTAATGACTGTGTATCTAAAGGATAGTGCGAAAGACATTGAAATTACTCAATTGCAAAAGAAAATTCAGCTGGACCCCACAACCAAAAAGGTGAATTTTACTCCAAAAGAGGAAGCCGCAGCACAATATTCCAGAGATATTGGAGAGGATTTTATTGAATTTTTAGGCTACAACCCCCTGTTAAACTCGGTTGATATTTTTTTCAACGCCACTTTTGTAAATACTCTAAGTTTAACTCAAACCCAAAGAGAAATCGAATCTGAAAGTTTTGTAGATGAAGTGGTTTACGATCAACCATTGGTGACCCTTTTGGATGAGAATATTCAAAAAATATCATTTATCTTATTGCTTAGTACAGTACTTTTCGTTGTTATTGCACTCTTATTAATCAACAGTTCAATTCGACTTTCCATTTATTCAAAACGATTTGTAATCAAAACCATGCAACTGGTCGGGGCCACAAAATCCTTTATTCGCAAACCTTTTCTATGGAGTCATTTACGCTTGGGGATTTTAAGTTCTTTGCTTGCCCTAGTCGCACTGAGCTTAGTGCTTTGGGAGGTGAACCAACGCTTCCCGGAATTGGGTCTATGGAATCAAACCTTCGAGCTGATGGTCGTTTTTGTAGGTATTTTCGTTCTAGGTATAAGCATTACTGGACTGAGTACTTTCTTTGCCACACAACGTTACTTAAATCTTAAAACAGACGCCGTCTATTAAAAAACCTATGAAAAAAAATACACCCTCCAAAAGATTCTTATTTGAAAAAAGAAATTATCGCATTCTGTTTTTGGCATTCGTACTTATTGCCACAGGGTTTATTTTAATGACCGGAGGCGGTAGTGAAGACCCAAATTATTTCAATGAAGAAATCTTTAATTTTAGAAGAATTCGCCTAGCTCCCACGCTGGTTCTCATAGGGTTTGGAGTGGCGATGTATTCCATTTTGACACACCCAACACCTAAGAAATGAATTTTATAGAAGCCATTGTACTCGGAATTATCCAAGGGCTGACAGAATTTTTACCGATTTCTTCCAGCGGTCATTTAGAAATTGGTAAAGCCTTATTTGGGAATGAAACCATAGGACAAGAAAGTTTATTTCTAACCCTAGTTTTACACTTAGGTACCGCAATGAGTACACTGGTCGTATTTAAAAATGAAATCCTACAAGTTTTAAAAGGGCTTTTTCAATTTAAATGGAATGAAGACACTCGTTTTTCGTTAAAAATTATTTTATCTATGTTACCCGCTGCTGTAGTTGGACTGTTTTTACAAGATCAAATCGAAGCCTTGTTTTCTCAAAATTTGGTTTTGGTAGGAGGTCTATTGCTAGTTACTGCAGTGCTCCTTTTTTTAGCAGATCGAGCCAAAGACACCCAAAAAAAAGTTTCCTATTCCAACGCCATGGTTTTAGGGCTAGTCCAAGCTGTTGCGATTCTTCCGGGAATTTCCAGAAGTGGCTCTACGATAGCCAGTGCAGTACTTTTAGGAGTGGATCGGGAAAAAGCGGCACGTTTCTCGTTTTTAATGGTGCTACCTTTGATTTTTGGCAGCATGGTAAAAAAAATAGTGGACCTCGGAGGGACGCCTGAAAACACAAATACCCTAGCGTTGATTTTGGGTTTTGGTGCAGCTTTTTTAAGTGGTATCATTGCCTGTAAATGGATGATCGCTTTGGTGAAGAAAAGTCAGCTGAAATATTTCAGCTATTATTGTATACTGGTCGGCGGAATAACACTCTTCTATGGACTTTTTTAAACAACATTTTAAAGCGGAAACCCTTTTGGAAGGGCAGGTTTTTGCAATTGACAAACCCCTGGGATGGACCTCCTTTCAGGTGGTAAACAAAATTCGATGGCATCTGAAAAATGAAACCGGTTTAAAAAAATTAAAAGTGGGCCATGCGGGAACCTTAGACCCGCTTGCCACAGGCTTGTTACTTCTTTGCACAGGAAAAAAAACTAAAACTATAAACGAACTTCAACAAGGAAAAAAAACATACGAAGGCACCTTTAGCTTGGGTGCCACTACACCTTCTTACGACTTAGAAACTGAGATTGAGACGCGGTATCCGACAGACCACATCAAGGAGGACTTAGTCCATCAGGCTGCTCAAGAGTTTATTGGAGAGATCGCGCAGTATCCTCCTATCTTTTCGGCTTTAAAAAAAGAAGGCAAACGACTCTATGAGTTAGCAAGAGAAGGAAAAACTACGGATTTAAAAGCTAGAACTGTACATATTTCAAAATTTGAAATTAAAAAAATTGCACTTCCTGAAATTAATTTTTTGGTCGAGTGCAGCAAGGGAACCTACATTCGAAGTTTAGCTCATGATTTTGGAGTAAAGTTGGAGTCGGGGGCTTATCTTTCCTCACTCAAACGTACGGAAAGCGGATCCTATTCCCTCAAAGAAGCTTTTACCATGGAAAGTGTCGTGCAAGTCGATTCGGATAAAAACATTAAAAGTGTAAAATTAACTTCTTGATCTCAATAAAAAAGCAATGAAAATCGAAACTCCTTTTAAAACTAGTGATGAAAAAAACAAGGTGAATCTCTCTCAAGAAATTCAGAGACTTAAAAAAGAGAAAAACGCAGTAATTCTGGCACATTATTACCAAGAAGAGGCCATCCAAGAAGTAGCGGATTATCTGGGAGACAGTCTATATTTGGCCCAACAAGCCGCAAAAGTAGATCAGGACATCATCGTTTTTGCGGGGGTTCATTTTATGGCAGAGACAGCTAAAATCATCAACCCGACCAAAAAGGTCCTACTTCCAGACTTGAAAGCGGGTTGTTCGCTAGCCGATTCATGCCCTCCGGAGGATTTTGCAGTATTTAAAGCAAAGCACCCAAACGCGATTGTAGTTTCTTACATCAATTGTTCCGCGGAAGTAAAAACCCTGAGCGACCTGGTTTGTACTTCGAGTAATGCCAAAAAAATCATTGAAAGTATTCCTGAAGATCAGGAGATTATCTTTGCTCCTGACAAGAATTTAGGTGCCTACCTCAATAAGGAAACGGGGCGTAATATGATCTTATGGGAAGGCTCTTGTATTGTACACGAAGCCTTTTCATTTGAAAAGATTGTATCGCTGACCAAGTCCTACCCCAAGGCTAAGTTTATTGCGCATCCAGAGAGTGAATCTCCAGTGCTGGAAATAGCCCATTACATTGGAAGTACTTCTGGACTTTTAGCCTTTGTACAAAAAGATAACGCTCAAGAATATATAGTGGCAACCGAAGCGGGTATTCTACACGAAATGCAAAAACGTTGCCCAGAAAAAACTTTTATTCCCGCCCCTGTAGAAGACGACACCTGTGCCTGTAGTGAATGTGCCTTTATGAAGCTCAATACTCTTGAAAAGCTACATCGCTGTTTGGTGGAAGAAACCCCTGAAGTCCAGATGGATGCCCAGCTAATGGATGCGGCCAGACTCCCGATAGAACGCATGTTTAAATTGAGCTGATATGGTACAGGACCTCCTTGTTATCGGCACAGGAATCTCTGGATTAACCTTTGCAATCAAAGTGGCGGAGCAAAATCCCAACTACTCCATCACGCTCATTTCAAAAAGCGATATCAACGAGGGAAATACGCGCTATGCACAGGGGGGAATTGCCGTGGTTCGCAACCTAAAAAAAGATTCTACTGAAAAACACATCGAAGATACGCTCCAAGCGGGTGATGGAGCCTGTGACCCTGAGGTTGTGAAATTTGTTGTGGAAGAGGCAAATCAACGTTTGGATGAACTCATCCATTGGGGTATGGAGTTTGACAAAAACAAAGAAAAATTACATTTGGGAATTGAGGGTGGGCACTCTGAAAAAAGAATCGTTCACTACAAAGACCAGACAGGGAAACAAATTCAACAGGCGCTCAACGCCAAAGTCAAAACATTTCCAAACATCACCCTCTTAGAAAACCATACCCTTGTAGATTTAATCACAGACCATCATGCTCCTGTGAAAAAAAACCGTTGTTATGGTGCCTATGTGATTTCTCAAGAACAAGAGGAAATCGTTAAAATAAGTTCTAAAATTACCGTACTTTCCACGGGAGGAGCAGGCAGCCTCTATGCTTATTCTACCAATCCCAGTATCGCTACAGGGGACGGTTTAGGTGCCGCGTACCGAGCTAAAGTACAAATGGAGAGACTCCCTTTTGTACAATTTCATCCCACCGCTTTGCGGGACAAAGTAAATGGAAATGTCTTTTTAATTACAGAGGCTGTTCGAGGTGCAGGAGGAAAATTACACAATGTCGAACAAGAAGAATTCATGTTAAGTGAAGATCCTAGAGGTGCCTTAGCGCCAAGAGACATCGTAGCACGTGGTATTCAAAAACAGATTAATAAGCAAAAAGAAAAGTTTGTTTGGTTGGACGGCTCCTCGATTCCCAAAAAACAGTGGAAATCCGAATTTCCAAACATTTATAAAACCTGTTTATCGATCGGGATACAGCTACCCGAAGATCCTATTCCTGTGGTACCTGCTGCACACTATTTTTGTGGTGGAATCAAAGTAAACCATCAAAGCGAATCGCAATTGAAAGGCCTTTATGCCATTGGAGAATGCAGTGCCACCGGCCTACATGGAGCAAATCGCCTCGCCTCCAACTCCCTATTGGAAGCACTCGTATTTGCTCATAGAGCAGCTTTAGACTGTTTGAAAGCACTTCAAAAACCGCTACCCAGTGACGCTTTTTACAAAGCACTACCCCAATGGGACGGTGAAGGGTATTCCAAAAAGAATACACTGAACGAGGTACCCCTCCTGAGAAAAAAATTACAAGAAATTATGACGCGTTCTGTTGGGATCTTTAAATCAACCCAAAGTCTACAACAAGCCGAAGAAAAAATAAACGATATTTATCTGGAAGTTCAGCAGTTCTACAATCAAAATAAATTGACGAACGGGCTTTGTGAATTGAGAAATATGGTCAGTATTGCCTATTTAATCACAAAACAAGCCCAAGAACTTAACGAAAATAAAGGTGTTTTTTACAATCACGACTATGCCTGAAAAGTTTCTAGATCAGTACAGAGAACAGCTTGAGTTATTTGTTGATCAAGCCCTAGCCGAAGATCTAGGTGAAGGAGATCACAGCAGTTTATCCTGTATTGATCCTGAAAGTCAAAGTAGTGCCCAACTCCTAGTTAAAGAGAACGGACGTATTGCTGGACTTTCCCTTGCGCAACTTATTTTTTCTCGATATGATTCACGACTACAGGTAGAGCTTTTGTTAGAAGAAGGCGAGGTGGTCAAAAAAGGAGACCTTGCTTTTCGGGTACATGGACCTACTCAGTCGTTACTCGCTACGGAGCGTTTGGTTTTAAACACAATGCAGCGCATGAGCGGGATCACTACCCTTACAGATCGGTTGAATCAGAAAATACGGCATACCTCCTGCACCCTTTTGGACACCCGAAAAACGAGTCCAAATTTCAGATTTCCAGAAAAATGGGCTGTGCTTATTGGCGGAGGAAGTAATCATCGTATGGGTTTGTTTGATGCCTTGATGATTAAAGACAACCACATAGATTTTTGTGGTGGAGTAGCACAAGCCCTTCAAAAAACAACACAATATCTTACAGATTTAGCAACCCCATTGGAAGTTGTAGTGGAATGCAGAAATCAAGAAGAAATTAAAGCAGCACTCCCCTTTGCCTGTGTTACGAGAATACTCCTGGACAATCACATTCCAGAGGAACTTGTGAGAGCAATCGCTCTAATCGATGGGAGAAAACCCACCGAAGCGTCTGGTAATATCACTGAAAAAAACCTTGTGGAGTTTGCCGAAACGGGAGTGGATTTTATCTCAATGGGTGCATTGACCTACGAAGCAAAAAGTTTGGATTTGAGTCTTAAAGCCCTTTAGAAAATCTCTTTAAAAGCTTTTCATTGCGAAATAAAGAATGTGTACTTCTACCAGAAAAATTGTGCTTTAATTTTTATATTTGCTCATACACCTTATTCTAAATGAAATACCAAAGAATCCTGTTAAAATTAAGTGGTGAAGCCCTGATGGGAAATAAAAGCCATGGTATTGATCCCGAACGTATTGACAGTTATGCCAAAGAAATAAAAAAAGTTTTTGACGAAAAAACTGAAATTGCAATCGTGATCGGTGGGGGAAATATTTTCCGCGGGATCTCAGGTGCAAGTAAAGGAATGGACCGCGTGCAAGCCGATTATATGGGTATGCTCGCGACAGTCATCAACGGACTGGCTTTGCAGGGGGCATTGGAAAACAATAAGGTCCCAACACGCCTGCAAACCGCCATTAAAATTGAAGCCATTGCAGAACCCTTTATCAAAAGGAAAGCAACACGACATCTGGAAAAAGGCAGAGTTGTCATTTTTGGATCGGGAACAGGAAATCCGTATTTCACTACAGATTCTGCCGCTGTACTGAGAGCCATTGAAATCAATGCAGATGTTATTTTAAAAGGTACCCGAGTAGATGGAATTTACACGGAAGATCCCGAAAAAAATACAAAAGCGACCAAATTCGATACTCTTTCCTTTGATGACGTTCTCAAAAAAGGAATCAAAGTAATGGATACCACAGCCTTTACCTTAAGCCAAGAAAACAACTTACCCATCATCGTATTTGACATGAATACTCCTGGAAATTTATACAATGTGGTCAAAGGAGAAAATATTGGAACTCGAGTAGATTTATAAGTTTATTAGCTATGGAAGAAGAAATGCAATTTATCGTAGATGCTGCAAAAGAAAGTATGGAATCCGCAATCCAGCATTTGGAAAAAGAAATGCTAAACATCCGTGCAGGGAAAGCAAATCCCATCATGCTCTCTGGTGTAAAGGTGGATTATTACGGTAGTCCCACCCCCCTATCTCAAGTGGCCAATATCAATTCACCAGATGGGAGAACACTTACCGTTCAACCCTGGGAAAAAAGTATGCTTGCAGATATTGAAAAGGCTATTTTGATTGCCAATCTAGGTTTCAATCCTATGAATAACGGAGAATCCATCATCATCAATATTCCTGCTCTTACCGAAGAGCGAAGAAAGGAATTGGCAAAGCTTGCCAAAGCGGAATCTGAAAATGCTAAAATCTCTATTCGTACAGCACGAAAAGACGCCAATACGGAGATTAAAAATTCAGAGGCTTCGGAGGATGTTCAAAAAAATTATGAAATCGATATTCAAAATCTTACCGACCAATATATAACTAGAGCCGAACAAATATTCAGTCTCAAGGAAAAAGAAATTTTAACGGTATAAATTAACAAGGCGTTTTATTCCTTAGGAAGAGGCTCACATGCGGAAAAATAAAAAATTGAATATCTGGGGCCTCGTGGCGCGACTGATTCTTAGAAATCGGTTTCTTATTCTATTGGGAATTTTGCTTCTTACAGGCTACTGGTCCACCCAGTGGAAAAACATGCAGTTCACCTTTACCGAAGCCAACCTTCTCCCAGATAATCACCCTGAAAACATATTGTACCAGTCGTTTATTCAAACTTTTGGAGAAGAGGGCAATGTGATTGTTATCGCAGTTCAGGACAGTAGCTTTTACAACCCGTCCCAGAGGTTGGCATGGAAAGCACTCAACGAAAAAATTGAACGTTATCAGGAAATCAATTTTGTGCTTTCTACTGAGAATATTCAGGAGCTCGTAAAAGACAACAAGAATAAAAGTTTTGTCTTAAAAGAAGTATCCGAGGAACTGCCTCCTGAAGGTAAATTCCCAGAAAAGTTTAAAGAAAAACTCTATTTGGAGCTCCCTTTCTTCGAAAATTTACTTTTTGAAAAAAACTCCAATACCATTCGATCCATTATTTATATGGATCCCGAAATTGTCAATACAGCACAGCGAAAAGATTTTATTTTTGACGTTTTTATTCCTTTGATTAAAAACTATGAAAAAACGTATGACTCCGACATTCGGGTTTCTGGAATGCCCTATATACGGACGCTTAATGCGCAAAACATCGTAGATGAAATTGGACTTTTTGTATTGGGTGCAACCCTAATTACTACCCTGATTTTTTTCTTGTTTTTTCGATCTTTCCGAGCCACATTCATCTCCCTTATTGTGGTTGCTATTGGGGTGATGTGGGCTTTTGGAATACTGGGATGGTTAGGGTACGAAATCACAGTACTTACAGCTTTAATTCCCCCTTTAATAATCGTTATTGGAGTTCCAAACTGTATTTTCTTGATCAACAAGTACCAGCAAGAAATCGCCAAACACCGAAACCAAGCTAAATCTTTACAACGCGTAATTGCGAAGATTGGAAATGCAACCTTGATGACCAATTTGACCACAGCCTCCGGGTTTGCCACTTTTATCTTGACCAACAGTAAAATTCTTAAAGAATTTGGTGTGGTAGCTTCAATAAACATCATCGCTATATTTTTGCTTTCGTTGCTCATTATTCCCATCACGTACAGCTTTATGGAGCGCCCTAACAAAAAGCACTTAAGACATTTAAAAAATAAAACTGTTGACTTTTTTGTTACATGGATGGAAAAAACAGTGCGAAAGAAAAGAGTCAATGTCTATTTAATTTCTCTTCTGGGTTTAATTATTGGGATTACAGGAATTTATCAGATTAAAATTTCTGGGAGTTTAATTGAAGACATGCCCAAGAGCGCTCCTTTTTTTAAAGACATTCTTTTTTTTGATGCTACATTCAACGGAATTGTACCTCTGGAAATATGGATTGACAGCAAACGAGAAGAGGGCATTGTGAGACCTGCAACGCTTAGGAGAATGAATCAACTACAGGAAACTATAGACGAAATTCCCGAACTGG
>CAXGYE010000007.1:0-13585 GCA_964013865.1 uncultured Flavobacteriaceae bacterium | reverse complement strand
CGCTGGGGACATCTAAACCGGAATCATTCCATACTTACAGAGATCCAAGCTTTCGCATTGGATGCCCATTTTCTTTTGGAGCAGGTTGGAAGGAATCAGCAACAGCATTTCATCAATTTTAACGGTACAGCAGGGATTTGGCGTAAAAGCTGTATCCTAGATGCAGGGAATTGGCAAGGAGACACCCTCACGGAAGATCTCGATTTGAGCTACCGCGCACAACTGAAACACTGGAAATTTACCTATTTAGAAGAGGTCGTCACTCCTGCTGAACTCCCAATTACCATCAATGCAATTCGCTCCCAACAATTTCGATGGAACAAAGGAGGAGCGGAGAATTTCAGAAAAATGATTCGAAACCTAGTCCGAGCCAAAGGGCATTCCCCTTGGACTAAAATCAATGCCTTTTTTCACTTACTCAACAGCTCGATGTTCTTGAATGTACTCTTGGTGGCCTTGCTGAGTGTACCCCTGCTTTTTATCAAAGCAGCCTACCCCGAGTTGAACTGGATCTTTAACCTGAGTGCCTTGTTTATTCTAAGCACCCTGATTTTTTTCAGTTGTTATTGGTTTATCCACCAGCGTATTTTCGGTGGAGGGTTTTATTCCTTCCTGGAATACACCAAACGTTTTTTAAGCTTTTACAGCTTGGTGATGGGTTTTTCAATTCACAATTCAATTGCGGTTTTAGAAGGTCATTTGGGCAAAAAAAGTGCCTTTATTCGCACACCTAAATTCAATCAAAATACCAGCCAGGCCCAATTAAAAAAATATAAGTATGCGATGAACAAGATCTCCTTGTACTCTTTTATTGAATCTCTTACAGCGCTTTACTTTCTCTTTGGTATGGGGGCCGCTTTTTTTGTTGCACCCGAAGGGGATTTCGGATTGTTTGTATTTCACCTTTTTCTCTTTATTGGTTTTGGTAGTATTAGTATGCACGGTTTAAGAGAAGGCAGATGAACCGAATAGCGAATTCCTTTTTTCAATGGTTAGTCCCCTTTTTACTTTTTTTGGGCTTTTATTTTCTCAGTTACGTGTTAGAAAGAGTAGAAACGCTGCCCTTGTTGACTACCTATACGGCTTTGTTTCTCCTGTTGTGGTTTTGGATTCTAAATTACAGCACTTTGGGGACTGTTTTTGTCATCGGTTTGGTCTGTCGTTTGCTTTTTTGGAACCACATTCCAGCCCTCTCACAAGACTTTTATCGGTTTATATGGGACGGAAGTATTCAGCTTTTGGGAATCAATCCCTATCGTTTTACTCCAAACGGTTTGATCGATTTGGTTGACTTTCCCAATGCCCAGTTGCTCTACGAAAAAATGGGGAGTCTCAGCAACCAACACTATTCGAATTACCCACCCTTTAGCCAGTACCTGTATCAAGCCATGGGGTACGCAAATCATGGAGACCTTCGCACTCCCGTCTTGGTTCTAAGAGGTTTTTATCTTTTGGGGGAAGTCTTCCTTTTTTTTGGTGCCAAAGCCCTTTTGGAACGTTTGGAACTTCCTTCTTCCTACCTCGCTTGGTATTTTTTAAATCCACTGGTGATTGTAGAAGGTTTTGGTAACCTCCACGGCGAAAGCCTTATGCTTGCCTTTACCCTATTTTCTTGGCTGTATTGCTTGAAGAAAAAAACTCTTTTAGGAGGGCTTTTTATGGCCTTGGCGGTAGGGACTAAATTATTGCCCTTACTTTTGATTCCCTTCTTTTTTCGTTATTTAGGACTTCGGAACTTCCTTAAATTTGGATTGAGCATTCTTGGTTTTTCGGTGTTGCTTTGGCTTCCTTTTTGGAAAGGGGAAATGTTAGAAAACTATACCCAAACCATCCAACTTTGGTTTACCACCTTTGAATTTAACGGGAGTCTATACAATATTGTTCGCGCGATAGGTTATGAAGTGAAGGGATACAACATCATCCGGAAACTAGGGAAAGTCACCCCTTTTATTACGATCGGTTTGGTACTGCTTTTTTCACTTTTAAATTCCAACCGCAAACCCCAGCAAATTTTCAAAAGCATGCTTTTGCTACTCAGCTGTTATTTCTTTATGGCTACTACTGTACATCCTTGGTACCTCATCAATCTGATTTTCTTGGGAATCCTAACCGGCTATGCCTTTCCCATTGTATGGAGCCTCGTCGTTTTTTGGAGTTACAGTGCCTACGGAGTGGGTATTGTAGAAGAGCAAATGGGTTGGCAACTGAGTGGCTACTTCTTGGTCTACGGTTGCTTTTTTTACGAACTAATAAAAGGGCGTTTAGGGCATCATCTTCAAAAACCCAATTTCTTTGGAGTTTAGCTTCCGCCAATTCCCTCGGGGCAATTCTTTTTTGGTCATTCCACCATAGACCACACGATCCATTTGAACTACCCTAGCACCTACAGCAGCAAAAAGTTTGACTAAAACCGCTGGGCTGATGGAATGGACCTCAACCCCTACTTCTTTTTTAGACTTCCCTTGAATGTGACTGATTACAGTGACTTTTTGCATTTTTTCAAAAACGACTTGTCCTGCTTTCATGGTATCCATCATTTCTTTGGTGACATTTTGATCTAAAACAACTTGATAGATCATGGGAATTGAAGAAGAGTTATTCAGTTTTTTTCGTAAAGCTTCGTCATTGGTAAAAAGCAAAAGTCCCGTCATGGGCCTACCCATATCTCCTACAGGAGGCACTTTAGATTTTACGGCTGTGCGAATCAGTTCCTGCACGGATTTGTTAATCTTCCCTCCTTGAGAAGTCGCGACAAAACCCTTTGGCTTGTTGAGCAATAGATACACGGGAGGTGATTGCTGCACACGTGCCCCGTCGTATTTGATTTTATCGGTGGGTTGGACTTGATAGCCCATTTCTGTGACTGTCTTACCATTGACATGCACCAATCCCATTTTGATAAATTCATCTGCTTCTCTTCGGGAACAGATTCCCGCATTGGATAAAAACTTATTTAGTCGAATGGTCTTGGTCACAGGAGCACTTTCTTGTTTGGAATGTGTTTTTTTTATATCCATTGAATCGCCTTTAGGCTTATGGATTTTGATAAATCAAGACAATACTAAGTACGCCGATCAAAATCCAAAATTTAATTAAATTATGGGTCCAAAGGTACGCCTTTTGATCTTGAGCACGCCACAAGAAAACCAAAACAAAAACCAAAAAGGGGATTCCCGCTTTAAAATAATATTGCATCACTCCTAAAGGCTCTTGGATCAAATAATAGCTTGGAAGAAAACAAAAAAACATGACGAGGGTGCTAATCGTTTTGGTAATGGAGACATTAAAAACGATGGGGAGGGTTTTGTAGCGCTGGACCCAATCTCCTTTTAAATTTTCCAAATCTTTGACAATATCTCGTGCTAGGATTAAAAAAAACAAATACGCTGCGTGATAAAAAACAACCGTTTCAAAATTTTCAAGGTAGAGCGTAATCCCCCAAAAGGGAAAGATCATCAACAGTGCTGCAAAGAGATTGCTCAACCAAAAAAGGCGTTTGATCCAACTGCTATAGAGCCAAATGGAAAACATATAAAACAGAAAGAACAGTACCGCCCGGAAGGAAACCCCACTGGCAAAAACCAAACCCAGTAAGTTTAGCAATAAGTATAGGACCAATTGCAACTGTTGCGAAACCAGATGTTCCAGAACATACTTTTTAGGTCTATTGATTTGATCTTTAGCTGCGTCGTAAAAATTATTGATGATATAGCCCGCAGCAGTGGTTAAGGCAGAGGCCGCTACAATACAAAAAAAGGGAAGGTCAAAAACCAAATTCCACCAGCCCGTTTCTGGACTCAGTATATAACGTGCCGTAAGGTATTGAGCAATGACTAAAATGGCAATGTTATACCCTCGCACCAGGCTGAACAGGCTCAATATTTTTAAAAGCGTACGCTGAAGGGAACGGGAAAAAAGCATAGTTTCATTTTAGAAACGATAAACCACTTCCAAGGGATAGTCTTTTAAAGCTTTTTCTGCTTTTTCATAATCTTCGGTAAACCCGAGGATAAATCCTCCACCTCCCGATCCGCAAAGTTTGAGGTAGTAGGCATTAGTTTCAATTCCTTTTTGCCAAAGCTGGTGAAAACTGTTGGGTATCATCGGTTCAAAATTTTGAAGCACTAAAGCGGATAAGGATTTAATGTTTTTAAAGAGCGACTTAAGATTTCCTTGGAGAAAGTCCTCGATACAGTTGTCCGAATACTTGATGAACTGGTCCCGCATCATCTTACTGAAGGCTTCTTGCTTCATGTTTTCCATAAAAATGGAGACCATTGGTGCGGTTTCCCCACTAGTGCCACTGTCGATTAAAAAAACAGCCCCTTCCCCAGAACTTTGTTGAGAAGGAATGCCAGTAGTCTGAATGTGTTCCTTGGAATTGATCAAAATGGGTAAACTCAAATAACTGTTCAGCGGGTCGAGTCCCGACGATTTCCCGTGAAAAAAAGATTCCATCAAACTAAACACCTTTTTGAGGTATTGTAATTTTTCCTTGGTAAGGTTTTCCAAGACGGTTATTTTACGAAGAGCGTATTGGTCGTAAATTGCAGCCACAAGGGCCCCACTACTACCCACCCCATAGCCTTGGGGAATACTACTGTCAAAATACATCTTCTGGTCTAAATCTCGATCTAATTTTTCCCAATCAAAATTGACTAGCTCAGAATCCAGTGTTTTTAAATACGTTGTAAAAGCGCGAAGTTTTAAATGGGAGGCTTCGTTGGCTTGTGTCTGTCCATTTGGAATTTTTAAGGCCCCGCGATAGAAGTTATAGGGAATAGACAAGCCCTTGGAGTCTTTGATGATTCCATACTCTCCAAAGAGTAAAATTTTAGCAAAAAACAAGGGTCCTTTCATTGAGTTTTAGATTGCATTAAAACCATTTTTAAATGTGTTTTAAATACATACATAAGCATTAAACAAAGTTACACTTTTTTGGCGCCTTCTCCAACTTGGTCTAGAAGGTACTGCCCCTTTTGACAAAACACTGCAAGTTCCTCTTGGATAAATGCATTTACCTGAATTTTAAAGTCTTGAGGATAGAGAATGTGTACATTCGCTCCTGCATCTAGAGTAAAACAGACGGGAATGCTGGTGCTTTCTCTAAACTCCCAAATTTTTTCAATGATGGACAGCGTCTGCGGCTTCATTAAAATAAAATAAGGATTTGAGGTCATCATCATGGCGTGTAAGGATAACGCCTCCAATTCCACAACCTTAATAAAAGCTTCTAAGTCTCCAGCTTTCATAATTTGGACAAGTGCTTCTAAGTTTGCTCCAGCCTGCAAAAAGCGCTGCGAGGCAAACGGGTGTTGGTGCATTAACTGGTGGCCTTGGGAGCTAGAAACTGCTTTAGTTCCTTTATCCACCAACAGTATGGTATCTTGGTAGGTAGAAAAAACAGGATGCAGATCCGGTCCAAAAGGAATTGCGTACAAATTCGAACTACGATTCTGTATTTTATTCACTCCCCACAAGGTCACAGGCCCTTGAACGCTACGTGCAGCACTTCCCGACCCAAGACGAGCCAGAAAAGAAGCTTTTTGATGAAAGAATTCCGGTTCCATATCTGATACTAGTTTTTGTTCCAAATCCATCAAACACATCGCTAAAGAGGCCATTGCAGAAGCAGAGGAAGCGATTCCACTACTGTGAGGAAAGGTATTGTGACTTTTTATAGTCAGTTGGTATCCTTGAATCCAGGGGATATAGGACTCAATGCGTTTAAAAAAAGTTTGAAGTTTCGGTTTAAAATCAGGTTTGGCAACTCCTTCGAAATAAAAGTTAAAATCGAATGCACCTGAACTCACAGGTTCAAACACGACTTGAGTTTGGGTCACACTAGAGGAGAGTGTAAAACTCAAAGACGGGTTTTTAGGAATTTGAGGCGTTGTTTTTCCCCAGTATTTAATCAAGGCAATATTACTCGGTGCCTCCCAACGAGCTGTCCAGGGAATGGGAGTTGTTTTTTTTGCTGTAAAATGGTTTTCCTCCATATGGTCTTCAAAGATAAGGCTTCAATTGTAATGTTTTGGTGCTTCCTTCTTAGAAATGATTTTTTTCTAGTAGCTTTAGGGAGATGAAAAAGGGCACTTCTCAACTGATTCTCGCTTCAACACTAGGTGTTTTTCTTTCCCTAGGGGTGGGTTTGCTGTCTAGTAGGGTGACTCAATCGGCCATACCCACTTGGTATGTGACTTTAGAAAAACCTTTTTTCTCCCCTCCTAATTGGGTTTTTGCCCCAGTGTGGACCTTGTTGTACACCCTGATGGGAATTGCTGTAGGAAGAGTTTGGTTTTATGGAAGAAGACACCGCTGGGGCAAAACTGCTCTCTCACATTTTATCGCACAATTGCTTTTCAATGGATTGTGGTCTTTGGTCTTTTTTGGATTAAAAAATCCTTTGTTGGGGTTGCTGGTCATTCTGATTCTCTGGGTTTTAATCCAAAGGACCCTTTTTTGGTTTCGACTTGTAGATCGAAAGGCTTCTTTTATGTTGTATCCCTACTTGGCTTGGGTAAGCTTTGCCACAGTATTAAACGGGGCTATTCTTTACTTAAACTAGTAGTTCGGTTTAGGGATACGCTCAGGAAAATCCGTAATAATCCCATCTACGCCCATTTGGGTCATCAAATTAATATCACCCGGATCGTTTACGGTCCACGGATAAATTTTAAACCCCGCCTTTTGCATTTTAGCAACGTTGTCCGAATTGAGGCTTTTGTAATCTGGATTAATCGCTACCGCACCTAGCTCCAGTCCAATAGGAATAGCATCTAGGGGATCGTCTTCTGTGAGAATTGCAATAGGTACTTCTTGATTTGCTTGACGGAAAATTTTAAGCTCTTCCCAATTAAAACTGGAAATCAAAATCTTTTCGGGTGACCACTGCTCCCGTTCGAAGTAAATCTGCAACAGCTCATGAGTTTTAAGCGCTGTTTGACTCCCTTTGAGTTCGATGTTTAAAAATACCTTTCCTTTAATTAAATCTAAGACTTCCTCAAGAGTAGGAATTGTAAATCCATTGAGCACTTCAATCCGCTGGATGGAATCCAAATCCAACTCCTCAATATAGCCTGTAGCATTGGTGAGTTTTTCCAAGGTCTTGTCATGAAATACGACCAACTCACCGCTAGCACATTGAAACACGTCAATTTCTACACCGTCAACTTCCAACTCAAGGGCTTTGGCTATAGAGGGTAAGGTGTTTTCAGCAAGATGACCTTTCGCGCCTCTGTGGCCAATTACAAGTGGGGTTTTTGGGGGAGCACAAGCCGTCATAAGCACGCCGAATAAAATTAATAAATACCCTTTTTGATGTTTCATTTTTTTCTTCAATTTAACCAATTCGGCAAAAAAAATTTTAAAAATTTTATTTGATTAAAATCCAAAATTCCCAAGGCTTCATATCATACTGATAAGAGGGAGAAAGCAGTTTGGATTTAAAATCTTGATAGCGTTTAAAGCTACCCGCATAGGGCATGGTAAACTGGGCGTAGTCTTTACTCAAATTGGCAACCACCACCAAGGTATCGCCCTCTTTCTCTCGTTCAAAAGCGAGAATTTGATTGTCTCGGGTCGTATTGATACGCTTGTAAGAGCCGGCAGAAGTTCCTGCTGCTAGAGCACGATGGTTATTTTTCAAAGCACCCAATTGTTGTAAAAGCTCCATTGTTTTACCCACAACTTTGGGAAAACTGTCTTTTTCAAAAAAACGCAAACGCTTGTTGAGATCGTATTCTTGTCCGGAATAAATTAAGGGCATTCCCGGCAGGGTAAAATTCATCGCCATGAAGATATGGTCTGCGGCTCCATAGCTTTCTTTTACCGTACCGTTCCAGGAATTTTCATCGTGGTTGGATATAAAGTTAACGAGTATATTCTCGGGTCCGTACAACCGATTTGTTCTTTGAATATGGCGGTGGTAGTTTGTCGCTGACCTTCGTCCCTGAGCAATTTCTTTAGAAAGCTGGTGCCCAGGCCAATCGTAGGTGGCATCAAATTTACTGACCAGGTTAATTCCACCAGGATGGTAAATATCCGTTTCAGCTAAAAGAAATACGGGCTTGATCTCGCGAAGGGCTTCAATTGTTTTGTCGTAAAATACAGGAGGAACCGCATAGGCCTGATCTATTCGATACCCGTCTATATCGGTTTCTTTAACCCAATAGACCATCGCTTGCCTCAATTCTTCGCGCATCTCTAGGTTGTTGTAATTCAGATCGGCGACATCCGTCCAACCAAATGATTTTCCTGTTCTAAAATCGATAGGATCGATAATTTCTCCTTTTCGATTTTTGAGGTAGTAGTCACTTTTTTCTTGAATCCAATGATGGTCCCAACCCGTATGGCCTGGTACCCAATCTAGAATCACATAAATTCCCAATTCGTGTGCTTTTTGAACCAAAGCTTTGAAGTCCTCAAGGGTTCCAAATTCAGGATTCACCTTTGTGTAGTCGGAAACGGCGTAATAACTTCCCAAAGGTCCTTTGCTTTTGGTTGTCGAAATAGGATTAATGGGCATCAACCACAGGATTTTTACTCCCATTTTTTTTAAAACAGGGAGGTCTTGGGCAAACGCATTAAAGGTTCCTTCCTCGGAGTACTGTCGAATGTTGGCTTCGTATAAAACAGAATGAGCAACTACCTCCTCCGAAATGGGTGCTAAAGTTTTTACTTGTACCTTTTTTTCTTCTGGTTTTCGGGCTTCTTCTTTTGGAGATTGACAAGAAAAAATAAAAACTCCTATCAGAAAGGACAAAAACGGTTTCATAAATTTGGTTTTATTCGAGGTAAATTATTAATACATGATACAAAAATAAAGTATTCCGTTTGATTTAAACTGAGATCGCTTTTCTCTACTCCTCAGGGGCCAGGGTGATTTGCAAACCGTCTAATTCTGGAGTCAAATAAATTTGACATCCCAACCGGCTGTTCTCCTTGACGTGAAATGCCTCTGAAAGCATGGCTTCTTCCGCTTCACTTCGTTCAGGTAGTTGGTGATCACTTTCCGTGTACACCTGACAGGAAGCACAGAGTGCCATTCCACCGCAGGTTCCTTCTACCGGAAACTCATAGGATTTGCAAACCTCCATCAAATTCAATTGCATATCTGTAGGAGCTAGTAATTCATGAGAATTTCCTTCCCTATCAGTCACGTAAAGGGTAATGTCTTGAACCATCTTAAGAAGGGTCTATACTAGTGACTGATTCGATTTGTGGCAGGTGTTTTTTTATAGTCATTTCTACTCCCGTTTTCAAGGTCATCTGATTTACGGAACAGCCCACACAGGCTCCGTGAAGTTGAACTTTTACATGCCTACCTTCTTCTATAGCAACGAGTGAGATATCTCCTCCATCTGAATTTAAAAAGGGTCTGATTTCCTCTAGGGCTTCGAGGACTTTGGTTTCGATTTCTTTGGGATTCATAATTGTGATTTTACGGCTTCACATCCTACTAAATTAGTTATTTCTACGGCTTTTGTGGGGGGTAGGTTTTTATTTCTAAACACTACTTGTGAAACTAATTTTTTTGTAATACCTACAAACTCTTCCCCGACTTGACTGTCTTCTTGCAGGGAAGCGGGACGACCAAAATCTGCAGCTTCCCTTACACTTTGGATTAGAGGAATTCCTCCTAAAAAGGGAACTTCTTTGTCTTGGGCTAGATATTCTGCTCCGCGTTCACCAAAAATGTAGTATTTATTTTCAGGCAGTTCTGCGGGTGTAAAATAACTCATGTTTTCAATTATTCCTAAAACAGGAACTTGAATATTTTCTTGTTGGAACATGGCAATTCCTTTTTTAGCATCTGCCAAAGCTACATTTTGAGGGGTACTAACCACTACAGCACCGCTGATTGGTAAAGCTTGCACTATGCTCAGATGAATATCTCCTGTTCCGGGAGGCAGGTCAATGAGCAAAAAATCGAGTGCTCCCCAGGCCGCATCAAATATCATTTGGTTTAAAGCTTTTGCCGCCATGGGTCCACGCCAGATTACCGCTTGTTCAGGTTTGGTAAAAAAGCCGATGGAGAGTACTTTTACCCCGTAATTTTCTACAGGTTCCATTTTCGATTTTCCATCCACTTGGACGGATAGGGGTCTGGCTCCTTCCATATCGAACATAGTGGGGATAGAAGGCCCATAAATGTCCGCATCCAATATCCCTACTTTACATCCCATTTGCGCAAGGGTAACCGCAATATTTGCCGTTACAGTAGACTTCCCTACCCCACCTTTACCTGATGAAATCGCAATGACATTCTCCACTCCAGCAAGGGGTTTTCCTTTGATGACATCTGGGGATTTGGGAGGAGTTACGACTTTGGTATTGATTTTAATTTTAGCCTTTTCGTAAACCTGTTCATGAATGGTTTTCAGTAGGGTAACCTCCAATTTTTTTCGGGCTTGAAGGCTTGGGTTTTCAAGTTGCAGATCTACGTCCACCTGATCTCCAAAAATCATGACGTTGGAGACCACTCCTTTATCTATGATGTTTTCTCCCTCACCAGGAAGCGTTATGGTTTTTAAGGCATTAAATACAGCTTCTTTCGTAATCTTCATGGTTTCCTCCTAAGAGGACAAATATACTGCTAAGCTTTTAATATCGAAAGGCAATTGTACTAAAAGGGAGGCAACTCGTGTTGGGGGTCCCAAAAACAATCTTTAAAATTTTGAATTTGATTGGAATGAATTACCACGCCTTCATTTTCCAAAAGTTGTTGCATCAAATTTGTCCCCCCAAAGTGATGTTTTCCCGTGAGTAATCCCTGGCGATTTACCACCCGGTGTGCGGGGATAGTATCGTCTTGGTGTGATGCATTCATTGCCCAACCGACCATACGAGCACTACGCGCCGCTCCCAGATACTTTGCTATGGCTCCATAAGAAGTTACTCTGCCTTCAGGAATTTGACGAACAACTTGATAAACTTTTTGAAAAAAAGAGTTTTCTTTTTTCATCTGTAGGTATTTATTGAATTAAAAAGAGTTAATAATACCTCCGAATCATCATACTGTAGGGGGACCAGAAATAGAATTGGAGGTTTCATTTAAAGGCGAAATTGTATGTAGGTGATGGCTTTATTCTCGGCTAAAAACTGCTTTTCGTAAAAAGTCTGAACGGCGGTTGCTTCTTTGGGTGCATCTGAATTGTTGTAGATGTCGTGATGGGCATATAAGATTTCTCCTAGCTGACTGACAGTCCCTAAAGTATAACCAAATAAAAACTCACTGTCTGTTTTAAGGTGAAGCACCCCCTCGGGTTTCATCACTTTTTTATAATCCGACAACATTTCGGGTCGGGTAAGACGGTGTTTGGTTCGTTTGTACTTGATCTGAGGGTCTGGGAAAGTAATCCAAATTTCATCTACCTCGTTTTGTGAAAAGCAAGAGGTGATCAACTCGATTTGAGCTCTTAGAAATGCGACGTTTGTCAATTCGTTCTCCAAGGCTGTTTTTGCACCGCGCCAAAAGCGGGCTCCTTTGATATCAATACCGATGTAATTTTTATCGGGATGTTGTGTCGCTAGGTGAACGGAGTATTCTCCTTTACCACAACCCAACTCTAAAACAATAGGATTGTTGTTTTTAAAAAAATGCGTGTTCCATTTTCCTTTCAACGAAAACTTTTGATCATTTAAAGTAGCCCGATCGGGTTGAATAACATTATCAAAGGTTTCGTTTTCCCTAAATCGCTTTAGTTTATTTTTACTCCCCACGTGTTTTTTTGGTAAAAATAGAGAAATTTATAAGTCCTTGACTACGCTTTTTGGAGCTCGTGTTAAGGTGAAAGAAAACTCAGACCCCACGTTGGCTTGACTTTCTACAAAAATTTTCTCCTGATGAGCGTCAATGATGTGTTTTACTATAGACAATCCCAGGCCCGAGCCCCCTAATTTGCGATTTCTAGTTTTTTCAACCCGATAAAAACGTTCAAAAAGTCGAGGTAGGTGTTCTTTGTCAATCCCTTCGCCATTGTCCGAAATCCGAACCAAAATCTTATCTTCTTCTAGGGGTTCGATAGCAACTTCTGTAATGCCTCGCTCTACACCATACTTCAAGGAGTTCATAATTAAATTGGTCATGACTTGCTGAATGCGCTCTTCGTCTGCTTGTACCCATATCGGTCCTTCGAATTTCCGATTGTGCATCAAGCTGATTTTATTTTTTTTAGCCTGCATTTCGAGTAGTTCGAACACATTGCTGAGAGTCACTAAAACATCAAATGGCTTTATTTCTAAAGTTTCAATTCCCGATTCAAACTTTGTGATCAAATCCAGGTCTTTGACCACATAGGTCAAACGGTCCACTCCTTTTGAGGTTTGTTTGAGGTACTTTTTTATTATTTTTTGATCCTTGATCTCACCATCCAGTAAGGTTAGAATATAACCTTGAATGGTAAAAAGCGGCGTTTTCAATTCGTGTGCGATATTCCCAATAAACTCCTTGCGGTAATTTTCTTGATCTTTCAGGCCTTCGATTTCTAAATTTTTATCTGAATTGAGTTTTTGCAGGTTCTTAGTCAGTAAATCAATATCCTCGGAAGATTTAATTATAGAAGTTGAAGTGGTAGAGGGAAAAAGATTGTTGTACAAATCCCTAACCCGATTGATCATATAATTTTCAAAGCGGTAGAACAATAAAAAATAGGTAAATATTAATAGGGTGAGAAACGAAATTCCACTGAGCTTCAACAAATTCCTTAGTGGTAGATCATAGAAAAAGAAGGCCTGCCCACCAACCAGTAACACACAAAAAGCTGCGATGATTAGAGCTAGTAGAAAGCTTGTCCTATTGAATTTTTTTTGGAGCACAGAAAGTTATTTTTCAGGTATAATAAACTTATAACCAATTCCCTTTACAGTTTTAAAATAATGATCACCAATTTTTTCTCGAAGCTTCCGTATGTGGACATCTATGGTTCGGTCTCCAACAACCACATCACCTCCCCAAACTTTTTCCATGATTTTTTCTCTTTTGAAGACTTTATCCGGTTTGGAGGCTAAAAGGTACACCAATTCAAATTCTTTTCTTGGTAAAGCCAGTTCCTTTCCCTTATGGATAACCTTGTAGGCGTCTCGATCAATGACAAGACCTTCATAGATCAACTGATTCTCAGTATTGATTTTTTCTTTAAATCTGCGAAGTAAGCCCTTTACTTTGGATATTAAAACTTTAGGTTTGATCGGTTTGGTCACATAATCATCTGCCCCAGCATCAAAGGCGGCAACATAGGAATAATCCTCTCCGCGTGCTGTGAGAAACATGATAATGGTATCTGCAAAACGTTCGTCTTTTCGCAAACGTTCACAGGCCTCGATCCCGTCTAAATTGGGCATCATCACATCCATAATGATCAAGTGTGGAAGTTCTTTTTCAGCAACTTTAATCGCTTCCAGCCCGTCACTTGCACTACTGATTTGATATCCTTGTTGCTCTAAATTAAAACGAATAATCTCAATGATATCGGGTTCATCATCGACTAAAAGAATTTTTATTTCTTTTTTTTTCATAAGGTTTAAAAATATAAAATTAACGTTTTATTAAACGTATTGATGTTATCAGAGTATTAATTATTGA
>CAXGYE010000006.1:0-14106 GCA_964013865.1 uncultured Flavobacteriaceae bacterium | reverse complement strand
ACAGCATTCAGGTTTTTATAACAGGTGGAACTTTTGACAAGAGTTACAACTACATTGAAGGAAATTTATTTTTTGAAAAGACACATCTCCCAGAAATGCTCAAGCGGAGTAGATGCCAGTTGAACACTAAAGTGGAAACTTTGATGATGTTAGACAGCCTGGAGATGACAGAAGAAAACCTAGAACACATTATCACGGCATGCAAAAACACACCGAGCAATCGCATTGTAATTACCCACGGCACCGATCGAATGGCTCAAACAGCTGCCGCTCTTGCAAAGGCTCAAATAAAAGGCAAAACCATCCTACTTACGGGTGCCATGATTCCTTATGCTTTCGGAAGCTCCTCAGATGGTTTTTTTAATCTTGGGTGTGCTCTCGCATTCGCACAAACTCTAGTGCCAGATGTATATATTACCATGCAAGGCCAATATTTTTTATGGAACAAGGTTAAAAAAAATAAAACCTTAGGTTGCTTTGAAGCGATTTGAATAAAAAGGGCGTTAAACTCCTTTTTAAGGATTTTCTCTTTCTCAATTTTCATTACATTCGTCACTGGAAATGGAATCACAAAACATGAGCGAAAAAACCTATAGAATTTGGAATCTGAGTGTTGGATGGACTGTTTTTGCCGTAGCCCTTTTCACTTTTGGGAGTACGGTAGAACCTACTGCTAGTTTTTGGGATGCGGGGGAATACATTGCTACTTCAGCCAAACTTCAAATTGGTCACCCTCCTGGAGCTCCCTTTTTTCAAATGATGGGAGCCTTCTTCGCACTTTTTGCCTCCAGCCCAGAAAAAGTTGCCTTGATGGTCAATTCCATGTCTGTATTTTCCAGTGCCTTTGCCATACTCTTTCTCTTTTGGACGCTCACCCTTTTACTCCAAAAGCTCCCCAGTTTTAAATCCTTAGATACACTTACAGATCGTATTGGGTTTTTTGGAAGTGCCGCTGTAGGAGCCTTGGCACTTTGTTTTTCTGACAGCTTTTGGTTCAACGCTGTAGAAACAGAAGTATATGCTATGGCTACCCTGATTTTAGCCGCACTGTTTTGGATGGGCTTGCGTTGGGAACAAGAAATGAATACCCCCAGGGGGGATCGCTGGTTGCTGATGATCGCTTTTGTAATTGGGCTTTCCTTTGGAGTTCACTTTATGGGCTTGTTGACCATTCCTGCGCTTGGAATGATTTATTATTTTAAAAATTACAAAAAGGTAACCGTTAAAGGATTCCTTTATGCCAACCTCATTGCCACAGCGATTCTATTGGTGATCTTTAAATTGTTACTCCCCTCTACCCTAGCGTTTTTTGGCAAAGCAGAAGTCTTTTTTGTCAATACCTTAGGCCTACCCTTTAACAGCGGAACGCTCTTCGCTGCTCTTGCTATCATTGCCGTATTTTACTACAGTTTAAAATATACACGAAAGAAAAACCTAGTAAATCTCAACACCGGTATACTCACAGTACTTTTTGTTTTAGTAGGGTTTTCTTCTTGGATTATGATTCCTATTCGGGCAAATGCCAATACGGTAATCAACGAAAACTCCCCTTCCGATGCGCGTTTACTTTTAGCCTATTACAACTTGGAACAATACCCCGAGACCAAGCTGTTTTACGGGCCCATGTTTTCTGATGCCTATGCAGGACAAGATCCTGATGAGCCTTACATCGATGACAAACCAAAATACGAAAGGGACTACACCACAGGAAAATATAAAATTGTAAACTTTTGGGAAGATGCTCGTTTTAATTCCAACAGCGCCCACAATGGACTTCTCCCGCGTCTTTGGAGCAGTGAACACGCAGGAAATTATATGAATTTTACGGAACCGCTGGAATTTTCTATCAAACCCTCCTATCGCTCCAATCCCCAATTGAAAAGTAGAATCGATCAATTCCGTGAAGAGGTAGCCGAGGGTGCTGTAGATGGAAATCAATACAACGAGTTTTTAAAAACCTTTAGTCCCTATTTGGACATCGAAAAACCCTCCTTTTTTTCCAATCTAAAATTCTTTATCGAATACCAACTGGGCTATATGTATTTGAGGTATTTCATGTGGAACTTTACGGGACGGCAAAACGACCAACAAGGAACCTATACTATTTTAGACGGGAACTGGATCAGTGGGATTCCTTTTATCGACGAACTCCGACTGGGGAATCAAGGGGATTTAAATGATGACGCCCTCAATAATAAAGCACGAAATACTTATTTCTTTCTCCCCTTCCTTTTGGGACTAATTGGGTTGTATTTTATTTACACACAAGACCCTAAGCGATTTTGGGTGCTAATGCTTTTCTTCCTTTTTACAGGAATTGCACTCAAAGTTTATCTGAATGAACGCCCTTTCGAACCGCGTGAACGTGATTATGCTTTGGTTGGTTCTTTTTATGTATTTACCATTTGGATTGGTCTAGGATGTATGAGTCTCATTCAAAGTGTCCAGCGGTATCTTTCGCCTCGCATTGCTTCGCCTTTGGTGGTTCTTTTGTGCTTGGTAGCTGTACCCCTCCTGATGGCTTCTCAAAATTGGGACGATCACGACCGCTCCAATCGATACACCGCACAGTCTCTTTCCCGTGCTTACCTTCAGTCCATTCAAAAAGACAAAGGAGCAATGATTTTTACCATTGGCGACAACGATACTTTTGCACTTTGGTATGCTCAAGATATTGAGGGATACAGAACCGATGTAAGGACGATTAACTCCAGCCTCTTGGGAACCGATTGGTATATCGATCAGATGAAAAGAAAAACTTACGAAAGCGAACCGATCCCTTCTCAAATGACCCACGACCTTTACGCCTATGGGGTTCGGGATGTAGTCCGCTATCAACCCGTTTTGGATTCGGTACGATGGGACATCAAAGACTTGATAAACTGGATCGCAAGCGATCATCCCCGAACTAAAATTAAAGATTACTTAGAAAAAACAGGTCGTGATCCTGACCAGTTGCCCAAAAGTCAACAAGAGGGGGTGTTCTATCCAACTCGGAAGATCCGCGTTCCTGTGAACAAAGAAAATGTTTTAAAAAGCGGTGTTGTCAAACCTGAAGATGCCGATAAAATCCTTCCCTACATCGATATTGATTTACCTGAAACCGCCTTGCTCAAAAACCAGATGATGATGCTGGATATTTTGGCAAACAACGATTGGGAACGACCCATCTACTTTACTGGTGGGAGCTATGACGAAGCGGAATACATCTGGATGAAAAAATACCTTCAACTGGAAGGCTTGGTTTATAAATTAGTCCCTATTGAAACTGATTTAGGCAAGGAAAATCCCTACCTCATGGGACGAATTGACAGTGATTTGATGTACGATATCGTCCTGCAGTGGGACTGGGGAAATTCAGAACGGGAAGACATCTACCACGATCCCGAAACCCGAAAAAACAGCATCTCCTTTCGCAGTAATATGGCGCGTCTGGCGGAACAACTGATCAATGAAGAAAAATACGACAAAGCGAAAACCATACTGGATTTAGCCATAGAAAAAATGCCTCTGGACTACTTTGGCTACTACAGCCTGCTAGTTCCTTTTGTTGATGGGTATTATCGAATAGACGCGATTGAAAAAGCCCGAGATTTGTCCCAAAAGATAGCCTACAAATACGCAGACCGTTTGGAGTATTTCACTTCGCTAGATGCGAATACACAATACGGATTAGGTGAAGAAATTATTACTGAAATCGAACGGTATAGAACCCTTGTAGAAGCGGATTTAAAACACGAAGAAAAATCAAATTTGGCTCCTATGTTAAATCAATTTCTAGGCGCTACACTTCCCTTTAAATTTCTCTATGGGGACTACGAGTTTTATACTAGCCTTGTAGATGTTGCCGAAGGCTTTTACCTAATTGACGAAATTGAATTAGCTCAAAATCTGAGCATAAAAATTGCCGATCAATACAGCAAACGCATGGAACTGTTTGCACAGTTTTCTCCGTCCAATCAGCTGCAATTACAAGATCGAATCAAACAAGAATGGACTTCGTACAATTATTTCTTACAAATCATCAATTCTTACGACGATACGAGTTTTTTCAAATCTTTAGAGGAGCAATACAATGAAAATGTACTCCGATTCAATTCGGAATTAGATAGTGTCCCGTCAAATGAATAGTTTAATCTACGTGATCTTGTAGCAGGCTAATTAGAGTATTGGCATCTTGCTCACCGCTTTGGCGCCATACCATTTCACTAAATTTGTAGATCATCAAGGTAGGAAGCACTTTTACCCGAAGGGCTTCGGAAAGTTGTTGGTTTTTGTCAACGTCTATTTTGATTACCTTTCCTTTATCTCCAAGTGCAGCGGCAACATCCTTCAGTACGGGATTCATCTCTTGCGTAGCAGCTTCTTGACTCCTGAAAAAAGCCAGTAGAATTGGAATCTTTTCGTCTAATAATTCACCAAATTTTGACATCGTCATTTCGAATTATACAACAAATGTAAAAGAAATTTGATTAAACATTCCTTTTTGTCTTTTTTAAAGTAATGACACTAATCTCGGGCCACATCCCTACACGACCCGGATACGCTAAATAGCCAAAGCCTCTATTGACATTCAAACGCTGTGAAGCACTTTCATAAATTCCTGCCCACTGTTTATATCTCCATTTTACAGGACTCCATTTGATCCATCCTGGAATTTCAATTCCAAATTGCATTCCATGCGTATGTCCACTTAGGGTCAGATGGATTTTAAATGGATGAGGCAACACCTGTGCCTCCCAATGAGAGGGATCATGGGAAAGTAGGATTTTAAAATCGTCTGCGTTCACCTGTTCCAATGCCTTTCCTAAATCGCCTTCTTGTTTGAATCCTGAACCCCAATTTTCTACTCCAACTAGCGCCAATCGCTGTCCTTCTTTTTCGATAAACCGCGATTCATTGAGTAACAGATCCCAACCCATTTCTTTTTGCGCTTTAAAAAGAGACTGCAGGTTTTCTTTTTTGGCCTCTGCAGTTTCCCATCGCATGTAGTCCCCGTAATCGTGATTCCCCAAAACGGAAAATACCCCTTGTTTTGCCTTAATCTGTTGGAAGGTTTTGATCCAAGGATGAATCTCATCGGCTCTGTTGTTGACCAAATCTCCTGTAAATAAAACCACATCTGCCTGTTGGGCATTGACCAAATCTACGCCGTGTTGCACTTTTTCTGCATTGTCAAAGCTGCCGCTGTGAATATCTGAAATTTGAGCAATTTTAAATCCTTCAAAAGCCTCTGGAAGGTCGTCGTATTCTAACGTATAAGACAGGACTTTGTAATTGTACTTCCCGCGATACATGCCGTACAAAAGCGAAGCAAAAGGGATGGCCGCCAGTCCGACAGCGAGTTGGGAAATGAGCTTTCTACGCTCTGGTAAAAACTGAGTTTGCCCTGGCATTTTGGTAAAATAGGCATAAGCACCTTGGGGCAGCCTCAAAATATCTTCCCCCAAAAGGACTAAGGTAACCACAGCCTGAAATGCAAACAGGGTGATAAAGAAGCCGATGGCGTACATTAACCTAGGTTCTGTAGCCGTGGTACGTTCCAATACCAAAGTGTGGAATAACAAATTTCCTATGATGAGTACCACGAGGAGAAAATAAACAAAAAGGATCCAGCGGTTGGAAACGATCGTCTTGACAGCTTGGTAACTGTACCATTGAAAAACGGCTAAGAATAATAAAGTAATGATCCAGCGCATGTTCAAATTTTTGCCAAAGGTAATGAGTTCTAAGTTAAGAGGTAAACAGGACTAGCCCCCAATATCTTGCGCCATACGCAAGGCCTTGCCATCGGATAAACTGGCAACAAAACAACTGGCGTTGAGCAGGGTTTCATAAAGGGTGACTCCAGCCATTGGAGTGCCTTCGGGAACTAAGGATAGAATGAGTTTATCGTGTGTATTGGCTTTTCCTTCAAAACTGCGAACTGCTGCATGGCAATAGTGCTGTAATAAAACTGAAATTGCGCGATGACCAACCACCTCTTTTTGAACCACCTCTTTGGATTGATAAATATTTTTAACACTCAAACTAATAATGTCTTCGATTTGGGCTTTGTATTTGCTTTTATCCAACAGGCTCACGTCAAACGTCCCTTTTAGGATAGCGGCTTCATTATCTATAAAAATTTGGACTGCATCCTGAATCAAACTATTTATAGCCAATGCCCTGAGGTAACTCAAGCGTTGGGGTTTAAAGGCCAGTTGGGCGTACTTTTTAGAATCGATATGATCCCGAACCAAATTGATGAGATACTCCAGCGCGTAGTCCTCTGAAATCCATCCCAAATTAATTCCATCTTCAAAATCGATAATGGTATAACAAATATCATCTGCCGCCTCTACCAAATAGGTCAAGGGGTGTCTATGGACTTTCCCTTTTTCTACCAGTGATAATTCATCTGCCATTTCATTAAAAAAAGATTTTTGTGCTTGGAAGTAGCCGTATTTTTTATCGGCAACATGGGAAGTTGGTTTCAGGGGTAAACTGGCTTTGGGGTATTTGATAAAGGCGCCCAAGGTAGCATAACTCAAACGAAGTCCGCCTTGGGTACCCGGTCGAGATTCAGTTAAAATTTTGAGTCCGTTTGCGTTGCCCTCAAAATCACAAAGGTCTTGATGTTGTTCCGCGGTTACTTTAGATTTGAATGCGGCTCCCGTTCCTGTTTTAAAAAAATGCCCTATGGCTTTTTCGCCACTGTGCCCAAAAGGGGGATTCCCAATGTCGTGGGCTAAAGCAGCAGCAGCAGTGATGGCACCAAAATCATTGGCTTGATAACCCAAAGAAGCCTGAAGGTGGGGGTGTTTTTCCAAAATGGCGCGTCCTGCCATTCTTCCCAAACTTCTACCTACTACTGAAACTTCCAGGCTGTGAGTCAGACGGGTGTGAACAAAATCGGTTTTAGAAAAAGGAATGACTTGGGTTTTGTCTTGCAAACTTCGAAACGCGTTGGAAAATACAATTCGATCGTAATCGACTTCAAAGCCCAAGCGGAGGTCGTTTTGTTCAATTCGCAAGCGTTTGTTGGTGTCGCCGAAGCGTTTTAATGAAAGTAGTGCTTCCCAATTCATTGCTATGTTAATTTAATGTTATGCATTTAACTTTGCAGATAATGTTTTAATAAGAGATTTTTCTGTTTAATTAACTTTTAGCTAAAATAAAATAGAACAAAGCCCAATAGATTTGTGACGAATCTAACAATTAAAATATTAAAAATGTCAAACACTAAATTATTATCTTTTTTATTCGCAGTTACATTGTTTGTAGCTTGTTCTGAAGACGACCCAGTAATTGAATATGTCACTGTTACAGAAACTGTAGTTGAGACAGTTACAGTTGAGGTGGAAGCACAACCAGAAGTGCCCGAAGTTCAAACTGTAGGTACGGGTGGTGTAACTTATATTGAAGAGGACACAACATGGACCAATGATAGAATCTGGTTAATGGATGGGAAAATAGTAGTTCGCGGAGGCGCAACATTAACTGTTGAAGCTGGAACTATCGTAAAAGCTGAAACCGAAGATGGTGCAGATGCAACAGTCTTAGTTATCGCCAAAGGTGGTATGATCAATGCGGTGGGTACAGCAGATAATCCAATTATTTTTACAGATAATGATGACCAAATTGGATATGATGATAATGGAATTAGTCCTAACAGAGTTCCCTCTGACATGGGCAAGTGGGGTTCAATCGTTGTTTTAGGTAATGCTAGTACTGGAACAGATACTGGTGAAGCGGAAATAGAAGGTATTGCAACTGGATATGAGTGGACTAATTATGGAGGTTCTGACGATACAGAAAATTCAGGTAACATTGAATATGTTTCTATCCGTCATTCAGGTAAAACACTTAATGCTGGTGAAGAATTACAAGGTTTGACACTTGGTGGTGTAGGAAATGGAACTACAGTTCAAAACGTAGAAATTGTAGGTAGTCAAGATGACGGAATTGAGATTTTTGGAGGTTCAGTAGATGTTACTAACCTTTTCATTTATTATAATGGCGATGACGCTATTGATTTAGACCAGGCCTATAAAGGAACGATTCACAACGCGGTAGTTATTATGAATACGGGGACTGATAATGTTTTTGAATTTGATGGAACCGAAGATTCAACAGGTACCATTGATGGTGCTTTTTCAGTTCATCATGTAACAGCCTATGGTAATGCAAGCGCAGAAAAAACTGATACCTATGGACATTGGAAAAGTGACGCAACCTGCTACACTGCTAATGTGGTTTACAAAGACTTCATTGCGGGCACCACTATCGAAGGAATAGACGCCGATACGTATGGTGGATTAGGAACAGAAGCTACCATAGGGTCTCTTTTATTTTCTAACTTAGACTTTATTACATCGGATGCTTTAGCTGATATATTTTCTGCTACTTCTGTAACAGATTATGCTGATATTTCTGAAACACTTACTGAGCAAGCAGACTCAACTGGTGCAGATGAATCAGTATTTGCTTGGACATTATACGCAAGAGGAGAATAAGAATTTCTTTCAACAACCTTTAAAAGATGTTTTATCAAATGATAAGACATCTTTTTTTTTATTATCATTGCACGATGAAAAAAACACAAATTTTTATATTAATTCTCAGCTTATTAGCAGTAAAAATTTATTCACAAAATCTCATATCCGGTAAAATTATTGATGGTGAATTTAATGAGCCTTTGCCTTTCGCAAATATTCTAATCCGATCCAGTTCAAACGAATCCAATATAGCGGGGACTACTTCAGATTTAGACGGTAATTTTGCTATCGAGGACCTTGAAAATGGTACTTATTATATAGAAGTTTCATTTGTAGGATACGATACGAAAAGAATAAATGAGCTTGAATTAACAGGCAACAATGATAATGCGATTGATGTTACCCTTTTTCCGTCTTCCAATGCGCTGGAAGAAGTCGTAGTCACTACTACCGTGAGGGAAAATACAGAAGCCTCAGTTTTAGCAATTCAAAAAAGATCTGTTACGTTATTGGATGGTCTATCTGCCCAATCTATGAAAAAAACAGGTGATAGTAATTTATCTGGAGCGATAAAAAGAGTTCCTGGTGTCTCCGTTCAGGGGGGTAAATTTGTTTATGTAAGAGGACTTGGGGACCGTTATTCTAAAACCTTGTTAAATGGGATGGAAGTTCCTGGCTTGGATCCAGACAAAAACACCTTACAATTGGATATTTTTCCAACCAATCTTATCGATAATATTATCATTAGCAAGTCTGCAAATGCCTCTCTAAATTCAGACTTTACTGGGGGGATTGTAGATGTTATTCTAAAAGATTTCTCACCTCTTCCAGAGTTTAAATTAACATTTAGTGGCACCTATAACCCAGAGATGAACTTACAAGAATTCATCCGCTTACCCGACGAAAATTTGAATTTTTTAGGCTTTGATAACCCCTCCTATTCAAATCTTCCCATTGATCCACTTCAAGAAATTCCAACTCCTGAAACTTTTTTGAGCCAAGAGGTTGCCAACATCACTACAAATATTACAGATGCCTTTACAAAGCAACTCGCTGCATCAAGAGCAAACAGTTTTTTAGATTATAATATCGGGATTTCAACTACTACAAGTTTTGATCTAGGGGAGAATAAATTAAATTTAATTGCTGCCTTGGGATACCGATATGATGTAGATTATTTTTCAGATTATCAAACAGGAACAATTGTAAAAAGGGCCTCAGGATTAGAGAAATTTCAAAGTCAAAGAGGAGAATTAGGGACTATTAACTCAATTGCTAGTGGACTTGTTGGAGTATCTTTTAAAACAGCCAAATCAAAAATCAATGCGAATTTGTTGGCCATCAAAAATGGGGAATCTAACGCTATAGATGCAATATACCAAGATTATATAGAAAACCCTTACACTGGTGATGCCTCTATTTTGACCTACACAGACAGGCAAATTATTTCTATCCCAGTATCAGGTAAACATAATTTTAATGATAATTTAATTTTCGATTGGGATGTGGCACCCTCATTTGCTAGAGTTTATGACAAGGACTTTAGAAAAACCGTTTTTGAAAAAGTAGGCGAGGCTTATCTTTTTAATGCTGCAACAACTACACTACCTCAAAGGCTTTGGAGGGATTTAGAAGAAGACGCCATAAATGGAAAAACAAGCATTGCCTTTGATTTTACAAATGAAAAACTATCGGGTAAAATAAAAGCGGGGCTTTTTTACACATACAAACAACGGTCTTTTGACACCTCAAATTACAATATAGATTTTGTTGGAAGAACCTCACTAATTGGGGGAGAGGCTAATCAAATTTTAGCGAGTGAAAACATCTGGAATCTCCAAGAAAATTTTGGGTCCTACATTCAGGGAAGTTTTCAGAGAACCAATAGATACGACTCCAACACCAATACCCAAGGTGCATTTATCTCATCGGATTTAAAATTCAGTTCAAAATTTAAAACAAATATAGGTTTACGGTACGAAGGGTACCAACTTTTTTACACGGGGGAAGATATTGAACGAAATATTTTCGACAATGAAAACTTCATTGACGTTAAGAACCTTTATCCCTCATTAAATCTAATCTATAGTCCCACAGAAAATTCGAACCTAAGGGTCTCCTATTCTAGAACTACAGCAAGACCTAGCTTTAAGGAAAGTTCATCAGCTCAGATTTTTGATCCCATCACTGAGCGGTATTTTGTCGGAAATCCTGAACTAAACCCAACCTTTGTTAACAATTTTGATATACGATTCGAAACTTTTGGTAATGGAAACGAAATTATTGCTTTGAGTGCATTTTACAAATCTTTTGTAGACCCTATAGAAATTGTTGCTTTCAGTATTCAGTCCCCTTTTGCATTAATTGGAAGAAACAATGACGATGCAAATGTTTACGGAGTCGAATTTGAAGTAAGAAAGAAATTAGTTGAATCTAGCTTTGGTAACTTAGACATAAATTTAAATTCATCTCTTATTGTTTCAAGACAAAAAATGAATGAAACAGAATTAAATTTAAGAAGAAGTTCTGAACCCGATCGAGAAATTGACGAATTTAGAGTTCTCCAAGGTCAATCACCTTATTTGATAAATGCTGGTATAAACTATACCAGTTCAGAAAATGGAATTCAATCTGCTTTGTATTATAACGTACAAGGTTCTACTTTGGAAGTTGTCGGAGTAGGCTTTATCCCAGATGTTTATACAGCTCCATTTAATAGTTTAAATTTTAATTTTTCAAAAAGTTTTGGTACGAACAAAAATCAAGCTGTAACCTTTAGAATTGTCAACCTATTGGACGATGCAAGAGAAAGCAGATATGAATATTTTGGTGATAATTCCAATCTTTTTTCCCTATTTAAACCGGGAAGAGATTTTTCAATAGGCTACTCTATTAAATTTTAATAACTTCATAAACTGAATGGACAACGCATATTTATTTATAGTTATCCTGCTCGGTCTTTTGGCAGTTGGTGACTTAATCGTAGGGGTTAGTAATGACGCGGTCAACTTTCTAAACTCCGCCATTGGGTCCAAAGTTTTTTCGTTTCGAAACATCATGATCTTTGCCAGTGTTGGGATCCTTTTTGGGGCTATTTCATCTAGTGGTATGATGGAGGTGGCTAGAAAAGGAATATTTAATCCTAGCGCTTTTTATTTTGATGAAATCATCTTCATTTTTATGGCGGTGATGATGACCGATATTCTGTTATTGGACTTTTTTAATACGATTGGACTCCCTACCTCTACTACGGTTTCCATTGTTTTTGAATTGTTAGGAGCCGCTGTGGTCATGGCAGTTATTAAAATTGTAGAATCGGATCAGTTGCTTTCTGAATTGAATACGTATATCAATACAGAAAAAGCGACTCAAATCATCTTGGGAATCTTGCTTTCCGTTTTTATTGCGTTTTCTATTGGCGCCTTGGTTCAATGGCTTTCACGGGTACTGTTTACTTTTAACTTTGAAAAAAAAGCAACTTGGTTAAACAGCCTCTTTGGAGGACTTGCCTTAGCTGCCATCTTTAATTTTATCTTGATTAAAGGAATTAAAGGAACACCCTTTTCCAATATGGAATTGGAAATGCTAAACAACCAAACAGTAAACGGTTTTATAGAATACAACCTGCTCGCAGTTCAACTCTTTGGTTTTGTTTTTTGGTATTTGTTTTCTACCGTAGTAATCTATTTATTCAAATGGGACATTTACAAAATCATTATCGGGGTTGGAACCTTTGCTTTGGCTCTAGCTTTTGCAGGAAACGATTTGGTGAATTTCATTGGGGTTCCTATTGCCGCATTTCAATCGTATGAAGCTTGGGTCAACTCGGGTATTGCTGCGGAGAGCTACAGTATGGCGCAACTGAGTCAACGGGTAGCCACCCCCACCCTGTTTCTATTTGTCTCTGGAATTGTGATGATTTTAACCCTTTGGTTTTCTTCCAAGGCTAAGAAAGTGGTTAAAACCTCCTTGGATTTATCCAATCAGTACAGTACCCGCGAACGGTTTAAACCCAATTTTCTATCGAGAAGCCTGGTGCGTTTTTTTATTTTTTGTAACGATCAAATTAAAACGATACTCCCAAAAAAATCCATCCTTGCCTTGGATCGCTCCTTTGAACAAATCCCTCTAAAAAACAATCAAAACAGAGGCAGTATGCCTGAATTTGACAAACTCAGAGCCAGTATCAATCTGGTAGTTGCTGCTGTCTTGATTTCTTTAGCTACCTCACTAAAACTTCCCCTTTCTACCACCTATGTTACTTTCATGGTTGCCATGGGTACCTCCCTGGCAGACCGAGCCTGGAGTTCAGACAGTGCGGTGTATCGTGTAGCGGGGGTCCTCAATGTAATTGGAGGATGGTTTCTGACCGCTTTTTGTGCTTTTTCTGTAGGAGGTATTATTGTTTACCTACTTTATATTGGAGGAATTCAAGTAGTGGCTGTAATCATGTTTATCATTTTACTGATAATTGGAAAAAATTACATCTCCCACAGAAAAGAAAATAAGGCAATTTTGGAGGAAGATCGTGCCTTAATTGTGGAAAGCAACTCCTACCAGGGGGTGATTGACGAAACGGGTTCTACGATAGAACTTGTCTTGAAAAAAAGTTTTAAAGTCTATCAATTACTGATTTCTGGACTGTCCACAAATGAGATCAAACCTTTACAAAAAGGAAGACGCAATGCAGGAATGCTTCAAGAGGAGATCGAAGATTTGAAAGGAGGGCTGTTCTACTTTATTAGAAATCTAGAAGAGAGCTCCGTCTCTGCAAGTACTTTTTACATCGAATTGTTAGGCTGCCTTCACGACCTTTCCGAAGATTTGACCTATCTAGCTAAAATCAGTCACGACCATGTGAACAACAACCACAGAAAATTGACTTTTACACAAATCAAAGAACTACTACTGATTGAAGAATCGATCACTAAAATTTTCAAAGAGGGAAAAGAAGCATTTCATTCAGGGCAAGACCAAGTGGAATTCGAAGAAGTACTTTTAGAAAAAACTAGTGCTTTTGAACTTATTGAGTCTAAAATCAATACACAAATTGAACGAACTCGTGGGGAAGAAACCAGTCCAAAAAACACAACCTTGTATTTTAACTTTTTAATCCGAACCAAGGATCTAATCACCCATAAGTTTGAGTTGGTAGAAAAATACTATGGGGTTGTAAAGAAGTTGTAGGGAAGATTATTCGCCTTTGGATGCGAGCAATTCTGCATTCCCCCATTTGATGGCACTTTGAACTACATTGTCTTTGTAATCTACTTCAAGTAAAACGCCTTCGTTCCAAAAAAACCAACGATCTACTTTTTTCCCTTTAGAAAAAACTCCTTTAGAACGTTTTACTCCTTGACGATCAAAACTCACCCAAACTCCGTGATTCTTCCCTTCTAAGAAATAACCCGTTTGAGAAAGTTCACCATTATCATGGTACTCGTTGAAATGAATCAAATCTCCTTCTTGAACAAAGGTTCTTTTAGGTTCTGTTTCCTGGGCTACTAACGACCCAAAAGTGAACAAAGTGATGTAAATGAGCTGTTTCATAATTCTTGTGTTTCGTTCTCGTTAATGCAAAGATAACAATTAATTTGGTTTTGCATAACGTTCACGTAACATTAAA
>CAXGYE010000005.1:0-14983 GCA_964013865.1 uncultured Flavobacteriaceae bacterium | reverse complement strand
AAATGACATCTAAAATGGATGGTGCTTTTGACTTTATGTTTTTTAGTGGAAATAAATTCAAATATTAGAACCCAAAAAGAGTCTCTAGAGATAGTTCTTTAACAGTTCCGTATTGCTCTAGGTTTTTGAGGTCTATATTGTCACGATTTCCAATCAATAAAATTGTGTGAGGTTTGTCTTTGATATAGGTTTCGTGAAATTCAATAAGTTTCTCTAAATCCATCGCTTTGACTTCGTTGTAAACCTTTTCTCGGATGTCATAATCAATTCCTCGTTTTTCAGCGGAAAGATAGTTGTACAGCACTCCAGCCTTAGTAATGCGCTCGCTTTCAATTTTATTTAAAATTGCTTGTTTGCCAATTTCAAAGGCTTGTGGAGATTCAGGAAGATTATTAATCAAACTGAACATAGAGGATAGCGCTTCTTTTTGTTTATCCGACTGAATTCCAATGTAGGAGAGTAAATAATCCGATCGGTCGGGTTTGTTCCCTTGTCTATATGCAGAATAAACGGAATACGCTAAGCCTTGGGCTTCTCTTATTTCTTGAAAGACTATGGAATTCATCCCCCCTCCAAAATATTGATTGAACAAGCGGATGGCAGCAGTTTTTGCATTGTCTAATAGTTCTTGTTTGGACAGTAAGATAATTTCCGTTTGTACCATATCAAAATGTGTCCAAAAGACATACTCTTTGTCGTAGTTTTTTTCTGAATACGTCTGTGCATCGCTTACTTCTTTTAAGCTTTCGGGAATTTTATGATAGGTGTTCACCAAGTTAGTTAAGGTTTTTTCATCTTGGTTTCCATAGAACAAAATGCGGTGTTGCTTTTTGGTTAACTCTTTAATTCGATCTGTCAATTCCGCAACATTAACTTTCATTAATTCTTCAGAGGTAAGTACGTTTGATGCGGGATTAACCTCACCGTACTTTCCATAGGCAAATAATTGCCTGCTTAGAATTAAGTTTTTGTTTTTCTTGGCATCCGATCGCGATTTAAGAATACGGCCTACAAGCTTGTCTAATGCATCTTGAGTTCCTACAGGATTTTCTAAGAGACTTTCGAAGAGTTTTATCGAGGCCTCCATATTCTCACTCAAGCCGCTCAAGGTAATTTGGGTTTCTTCTCCGTCAGTGGAGGTGCTAAAATTATAACCTGCTCCGAGTTTGTAAAATTCTGTTTTCAAGTCTTCGGGACTTAAATTTCCAGCACCCACATAATTCATTAGACTAGCTGCTAATGCAATTTTTGGATCTTGGTTTTTTCCATAGTTAAAGTGATACGTCAATTCGAATAAATCATTATCGGTATTTTCTTTATAAATAACTTCCAGAGGACCAATATTGAAGAATTCCAAGTCTGTTTTGTAATCCAAGAATTTAGGCTGGAGTTTTACAGTTTCTTGATTTGCCAATTTTACATG
This sequence comes from uncultured Flavobacteriaceae bacterium, assembly GCA_964013865.1. Taxonomy (GTDB): domain Bacteria; phylum Bacteroidota; class Bacteroidia; order Flavobacteriales; family Flavobacteriaceae; genus MS024-2A. The sequence goes on along the minus strand of CAXGYE010000005.1, from coordinate 13,560 downwards.
GAGTTCTGAACGGTCTTCACGATTTAGAGGAACTTTAGTTATTTGAGGTTTTTCAACTTTTTGGATGTTTGGATCTTTCCCTGTTCGCTTGTATACTACCGCATAATTTTCCTTGTAGTGTTTATTGGCGAAAGCGACTAAATCTTCCTTTGTGATTTTAGAAAGTTCTTCATAGTAAATCACATGGTCTTTCCATGATAGGTCTCTTGTATACGCTAAAACCATATTGTTTGCCCTGTAGTAGTTCGCATAGTCGGAATCATCTTGTTTCATCACTCCTTTCTTCAGGTCATTTACCACAGCTTTAAGAAGATCATTTTCAAAGGCACCTTTTTTAATATTTTCAACTTCTCCTAAAAGTAGATCTCTAACTTCTTCGAGGCTTTGTCCTTCTTTTGGATTCCCATTGAGTATGTGAATTGAAAAATCATTCATAGCTCTAACTGTAGCACTAGCCCCCAATACTTTTTGTTTCTGGACTAGGTTCAAATCAATGAGTCCTGCTGTTCTATTGGATAGCAGCATGTCGATAAGGTTTACTCGCATAAGGTCCTCTTTCGCTTTTCCATTAAAGCGGTACCCCATGAGTACTGATTCTCTGTCGGGACCAAGTACTTCTTTTTCAATGGGACTAGTTATTTCTGCAAGGGGTTCATAGTTGAGTTCAGGAAGTTCAGGATTAGCTTCCCAGTCACCAAAATGTTGATCAATAAGTGCGATCGTTTTGTCGAAGTCCAACTCTCCACTCATACAGATAGCAACATTGTTAGGGCGGTAATAGTTGTCGAAATAGTTTCGAATTTCTGTTATCGAAGGGTTCTTTAAATGTTCAACAGTACCTATAACCGATTGTTCTCCGTAAGGGTGACCTGGGAAAAGGCTCTGGTAAAGTGCCCAATACTGTTTTCTAATGTCGCTGTCTAAAGACCTGTTTTTTTCTTCATAAACGGCTTCAAGTTCAGTGTGGAAAAGACGATTTACAATTTGTTTAAAACGCAGGCCTTCCAAAGTGATAAAGCGTTCCATCTCATTAGATGGAATGTCTACCGTGTATACGGTGCGATCTTCGGTAGTGTATGCATTTAATCGTTTACCTCCGATCATTGAGATCATCTTGTCGTATTCGTTTGGAATTGCGAGTAAGGCAGCTTCATTTGAAAGGTTGTCAATGTTTTTATAAATGGCTTTACGTTGTTCTGGATCTGCGAGTTTAGCGTAGTTGTTATATAACTGTTCAATGGAGTCCAGTAGGGGCTTTTCTGCTTCGTAATCTTTCGTTCCGAAATATTGATTCCCTTTGAACATCATGTGCTCTAAGTAGTGTGCAAGGCCTGTGTTGTCCTTAGGATCGTTTTTTCCCCCTGCTTTCACTGCTGTAAAGACATGAATTCTGGGGGCATTTTCAAATCTACTCAGGTAAACTTTTAAACCGTTTTCTAAAGTGTAAATTCGAGTTTGAGTCGGATCATCTGTAACATATTCGTAGGTATAACCTTCTGAAGTAGCTGCTTTAGTTTGGTAAGGTTGGTTTTTACACGCCGTAATAAGTATGAAAAACACAACAAATAAGGGGCTTTTTGTCAAGTTCATAATTTAATTTTTAAAAGAGACTTAAATTACATAAATTATTTGAAATAGCTAGTGTTAGAAGCTTTTTGACTTACTTTTGTCATATATGAATGCATTAAGTGAACAAGAGATTCATCAACTGGCCATGCAAGAAGTAGGAGGTTTTTTAGAAACGGAGGGTTATGAGTTTTTGGCAGTCAACTCTGAGATGAAACGCTCCCCTCAATTTGTCTGTGTCAAGGATAAAGAGCTCTATTTTGTTGTCGTGGAAGGATCTTTGTACCCAAAATCACCCAAGATCTATAATGAAGAACGGGTGAGAAAAGTGAAAATTCACGCAGAAAAAAACAAGGCAAAACTTTATTTTGCAGGGGTGGGGTTCGCACATGCAAAAGACTACAGCCTCGCATTAAATAAAAACAATCCCTATGTGGTCAATTTCAGTGGACTGGAACAAATTTTATAGTTTTTTACTCCTTCTTTTTTTTGTCGGTTGTCAACCCACTCAAGAAAATGAGACCCAACGAATCAGCGGCTTTGCTTTGGGCACGAGCTATTCGGTCACCTATTTATGTCCTTCACTAAAGGTTGAGGTTTTACAGCGCGAGATTGATTCCGTCATTGACCTGATGAACGCTTCGATGTCTACTTATATAGAAGATTCTGCAATCTCAAAAGTCAATAGAGGAGATAGTCTTATTCAAGTAGATGAACACTTTGAAAAAGTATATGCAATGGCTTCTGAGGTTTGGGAAAAAACTCAGGGGTATTTTGATCCTACGGTAGGGGCTTTGGTAAATGCTTATGGATTTGGACCCGACACCAGCTACACCCCTATTTCTGAAGAGCAAAGAGATGAGATTTTGATCCATACAGGTTGGAACAAAACAAAGTTAACCCCAAAAAAAACGATTCGGAAGGAACATCCACAAGTGTATTTTGATTTTAATGCACTGGCAAAAGGCTATGTTGTAGACGTAATTGCTGACTTGCTGCGAGAAAATGGGAGTACGTCTTTTTTAGTTGAGATTGGAGGAGAAATTGTGGCGGAAGGACTCAGTCCCAAGTCACAGCAACCTTGGAAGGTAGCCATCGATGATCCCAGACAGACACAAGAACGAAGCTTTATTGCTGTTGTTCCTTTGACAAACCAAGCACTGGCAACATCTGGGAATTATAGAAAGTTTAAAATTGATAAAATCACAGGCAAACGATTGGTACATTCCATCAATCCCAAAACGGGAAATCCATTTCCAACAGAAGTTTTGAGCGCCTCGGTTACTGCTCCTACTTGTATGGAGGCCGATGCCTTTGCTACAGCTTTGATGGTGATGCCTTTGGAAGAAAGTAGAGCTTTGATCGAAAGAGAATCCAATTTAGAAGCCTATTGGATAGTTGAAACGGAGGACGGAACCGAAGAAGAGCTTTATTCCTCTGGATTTTTTCGGGAGTGATTTTCGACTTATTTTTTAGCTACAGGGATGCTGTCGTATTGAAGTGCGTACGTATCAATTTCTTTTTTTGTCAGCTGTTCTGTGTAGGGAATACATTGGGAACTAAATCCTGTTTGGTTTAAAAAATCAGAATAGTCTTTTCCGTAAATCCGAACATGATCGTATTGTCCAAAAATACGACTGCGTTCTTGAGGGTCAGTAATGGTAGGATCTTCAAAAGTTTTTTCTCGATTTAAGTCTAGGGGAACTTGTGCAATTAAAGTTCCGCCTTTTTTTAAAACCCGATACAACTCACTTAGAGCCTGAAGGTGATCTGGGATATGCTCCAATACGTGGTTACAAAGAATAAGATCATAAGCATGGTCTTCAAAAGGAAGCTTGCGCAAATCGGCTTTTACGTCTGCTAGGGGAGAATAGAGGTCAGTAGTGGTGTAATCCCAATGCGAGAAAGAGCGAAATTTTTGATAGAAAACTTGTTCGGGTGCCACGTGCAATACTTTGATGGAATCCGTTAAAAAATAGGTTTCTCTTTCCAAGTAGAGCCATAGCAGACGGTGCCTTTCAAGAGATAAAGTTCCTGGGCAAAGCGCATTTTCTCTAATTTTCTGGTAGCCATAGGGTAAAAACCGTCGGTAGGAACTTCCATCTATAGGATCTGTAAACCGATGTCCTTTAAAATACCATTTGATAAGGGGACGGAACCAGATGCTAAGATGGATTAACCAGGGTCTAGGAAAAAGGTTCAGCAACAGTTTCATAAAACCAGAGGTTCTTTTCTAAAGGCTTCTTCTTCGTCACTTTGGATCCCTAATGCCTGGTAGATGTATTGAAAGCTAGAGAGCAATTCGGGTGCCCCGTCAATCAGGGCAACATTGTGTTCAAAATGGGCGCTGGCTTTTCCGTCAGCGGTTAAAATCGTCCAGCCGTCCTTCAGTTGTTTGATCCGATGTGTTCCTTGATTGATCATCGGTTCGATGGCCAAAACCATACCATCAACAAACTGTTTTCCTCTTCCCCTACGCCCGTAGTTAGGTACTTCAGGACTTTCGTGCATTGCGCTTCCCAAGCCATGTCCTACCAATTCTCTGACGACACCATAGCCTTCTTTTTCACAGAAATTTTGAATGGCAAAGCCTAAATCACCAAGGCGATTCCCTTTTTCAAACGTTCGAATACCTTCGTATAAAGAGGCTTTGGTGACCTTCAGTAATTTTTCTACTTCTGGATCGACGGTACCTACGGCAAAAGTGTAGGCGTGGTCCCCATAAAATCCATTTTTTAAGGCACCGCAATCGATGGAAATAATATCTCCTTCTTCTAGAGGAACATCATTAGGAATGCCATGTACCACCTGAGCATTAGGACTCATGCAAAGGGTATTGGGAAAGTCGTAAAGTCCAAGAAAACCAGGCTCAGCACCGAGGTCGCGAATATGTGTTTCTGCAATTTGATCCAAAGCAAGAGTAGTAACTCCAGGTTTGATTTCTGAAGCCAGAACTCCCAAAGTTTTAGAGACGATCAAGGCACTCTCTCGAATCAGCTCGATTTCCTCTCGGGTTTTTAGTACTATTGCTGCCATATCAAAAATCGGCGTAGGCGTTTTGGTAGGGCTGTTTTTTTAAAATTTTTGAAAAATCATCTAAAAGAGTGACCACAGGAAACTCTACAATACGATTGTTTTCTTTTCCATTTTCTATAAAGATCAAAGTAGGGATGTTCAGAATGTCATACTCTTTTTCCAGCCCATCAGGACTGTCTTTGTATTCTGAGAGGCTGTACATTTCAATGCGGTTTTCGTCCACCTCCAGAGCATCTAGGATTTTAAACATGGGACCTAACTCCCGTTGGGTGTCACCGCACCATGTGCCTAGAAAAAGTTTAAAGGTTAAATCTTTTGCCAAGGGGAGATGTTCTTTGGTCCATCCTTCGGGGATTTTTTGACTGGCATAGGTAGGATCAAACCACGCTTTAAATTCTTCTGTACTTAAGTTCGCACGATTCATGGGTCCTAAAACTACCGTTTCTCCTTCTTCACCGATGAGAGTTTGAACCTCTAGAGGCTCTTTTGGTTTTGCTTTTCCGATGCTTTTACATCCCAAAGCAGAGAACAGGATAATTAAAAAAAGAATTTTTGTTTTCATGATTTTAGTACTAAAGATTTTTGGGTCATTGTTTTTGGGACTTCAATTTTCATTAAATCTAAGATAGTTGGGGCAATATCACCAAGAATTCCTTCTTTTATTTTTTTCATTTCAGGGTCCACAAAAATGACAGGAACGGGGTTGGTGGTGTGTGCTGTATTTGGACTTCCATCTGGATTAATCATCGTTTCACAATTTCCATGATCGGCAATAATAAGGGTTGCATACTCGTGCTCCAGGGCGGTTTTCACTACAGCTCCAGTACATTCGTCAACCACTTCACAGGCTTTGATAGCTGCTTTCAAATCTCCAGTATGGCCTACCATATCGGGATTGGCAAAGTTTAGGCAGATAAAGTCTGGAGTATCTGACTGAATTTTAGAGATAATGGCGTCCCGAATTTCATAAGCACTCATCTCGGGTTTTAAATCGTAAGTGGCGACTTTAGGAGAGGGGCACAAAATTCGTTCTTCACCCTCAAAAGGTGCTTCTCTTCCTCCATTAAAGAAAAAGGTTACGTGCGGGTATTTTTCGGTTTCTGCGATTCGAACTTGAGTTTTCCCAGCTTTGGAGAGTACTTCGCCCAAAGTGTCGGTCAAATTGTCCTTATCAAAAACTACTGCTACATTTTTAAAAGATTCGTCGTAGTTAGTCAGGGTTACATAACGAAGACTGAGGGGATTCATTTCAAAATCAGGAAATGCTTTTTGAGAAAGAACTTGGGTCAGCTCTCTACCTCGGTCGGTTCTAAAATTAAAGAACAACACGACATCACCGTCTTCTAGGGTCGTGGCTGCTTTTCCGTCAGGAGCAGATTTGTACAAGGGCTTGATGAATTCATCGGTTACCCCTTCTGCATAACTCTTTTCCAAACTCATTTTAAAATCCTCAGTTGGCTGTCCTTTTCCGTGTACTAAAAGATCATAAGCTTCTTTTACACGCTCCCAACGTTGGTCTCGATCCATCGCAAAATACCGACCGATAACAGAGGCGAAAAGACCTCCCGTTTTTTCCATCTTTTTTTCAATACGCTCTATAAAATTGATCCCTGATTGAGGATCGACATCGCGACCGTCGGTAAAGGCATGAAGAAAAACTTGATCCAGTTCATAAGTACTAATGAGTTCCAATAATCCTTCTAGATGATTGATATGGGAATGTACGCCGCCATCGGAGAGGAGCCCGAGGAGATGTACTTTTTTCCCTTCTTTTTTAGCATAGTTTAAGCTGTCTGTCAAGACGGTTTCCTCACGTAGTTTATTGTTTTTAACGGCAATATTGATTTTGGCAAGATCTTGATAAACGATTCTTCCAGCTCCTAAATTCATGTGTCCAACTTCACTATTTCCCATCTGACCTTCTGGGAGACCAACATGTTCCCCATCCGTTCTGAGGGTGCTGTGTGCGTACTTAGTATAGAATGCATTGATGTTCGGAGTTTGGGCTTGATCAACTGCGGAAACTTTGGGATCGGTAGCCTTTCCCCATCCGTCTAAAATTAGTAATAGAGTTTTTTGGGCCATGTAAGTTGTTTTGTCAAAGATACAAATTCACAGACTCTAAGGGGAGGGGGATGGGCTGAAAAAAAAACTGTTACTTTGCAAATAAAACCATTGAAAAAAGGGCTTGTTTATCGATCTACTGGGAGCCGTTATGCTGTGGAGTCAGAGGGTGATTTCTACACCTGTAGAATCAAAGGTAAAATGCGTCTTCAAGGGATACAGAGTACCAATCCTGTAGCTGTTGGAGATCACGTTTTTTTTGAGGTGGTGGAAGATGCAGAAAAACGAGAAGGGAACATAACTAAAATCGAAGAACGAAAAAATTACATTGTTCGAAAGTCAGTAAATCTTTCCAAGCAGACCCACATTATCGCTTCCAATATTGATCAAGTTTTTTTGATGGTTACCTTAAACAATCCACCCACCTTTCCCGCCTTTATCGATCGGTTTTTGGTTACCGCTGAAGCGTATCACATCCCAGCTATTTTACTGTTTAATAAAATCGATAGTTACACGGAGTCTGAGTTAGAAGATTTGCGAAATCTAAAAAGGGTGTATGATGGGATTGGTTATCAAACTCTTGAAATATCAGCAAAAACAGGCTTGCACATAAAAACAGTCCGCACGCTTATGAAAAATAAAATCGCGATGATCTCAGGGCATAGCGGGGTTGGGAAATCCTCATTGATCAATTCAGTTGACCCCGATTTAAATTTAAAAACATCCTCTATTTCCGAACAGCATCAACAGGGAACCCATACGACTACTTTTGCGGAAATGTTTGCTCTTCAGGATGGGATTAAAATCATTGACACCCCTGGAATCAAAGGATTTGGAGTGGTGGATATGGCCCCTGAGGAAATTGGAACTTATTTCCCAGAATTTTTAAAGCGTAAAACAGCCTGTAAATTCAACAACTGTTTACATCAAAATGAACCACAATGTGCTGTATTAGCTGGAGTACAAGAAGGAACCATTTCGCAGAGCAGACATGAAAGTTATTTGCAGCTTTTAGCAGGAGACAACCCTTACAGAATGTGATATGAGAGTCGTAATTCAAAGAGTAAAGTACGCACAAGTACTGATCGATCAAAAAGAAAAGAGATCTTCAGGACCAGGGCTATTGGTCTTGTTGGGAATTGAACATGCTGATGAAGAAACAGATGTTTTTTGGTTGGTAAATAAGGTTTTGAATTTGCGTATTTTTGAAGATGCTCAGGGAATTATGAATCGCTCTCTTTTAGAGGTGGAGGGGGAACTAATGGTCGTAAGCCAATTCACTCTAATGGCAGCCACTAAAAAAGGAAATCGCCCTTCCTATATCCGAGCCGCCAAACACGAACAGGCCATTCCGCTCTACGAATTGTTTGTCCAAAAGGTACAAGAATCACTCAGCAGTAAGGTTGTAACGGGTACTTTTGGAGCAGACATGCAAGTGGAATTAACCAATGACGGCCCGATTACTATTTGGATCGATTCAAAAAATAGAGAATAAGATTTTCTAGAAGATGTTCACTTCGACTTCCAGTTGAACCCCAAAATTTTGAAGTACTTGCTCTTGGATTTGCTGGGCGAGGTTTAAAAGTTCTACCCCTTTTGCGTTGCCATAATTAACCAATACAAGTGCTTGTTTTTCATGGACTCCTGCATCACCAAAACGTTTGCCTTTGTATCCTAGTTTTTCAATAAGCCATCCTGCAGGGATTTTAATCTTCTCTGCTGTGTCGGGGTAATGGGGTATTTCTGGATAGTTTTCCTGGAGTTGCTTAAACTGATTCACTGGAATCACAGGATTTTTAAAAAAACTACCACTATTTCCGATTTGAGCGGGATCGGGCAACTTGGACTTTCGAATGGCAATCACAGAAGCAGCAATGTTTTGAATGCTCATTTCTTTTCCTTGGAGCGAAGCTTGTAGGGTGCCGTACTGTGTATGTGTTTGATGGGTTTTTTTTGAGAGTTTGAATTGAACTCGTGTAATGATGGCTTTCCCTTTTAGATGGGTTTTAAAAACAGAAGAACGGTAACCAAATTCACAGGCGGCTTTGTCAAATTCGTTAAAGGATAAACTTTCTAAATCCAACGCTTTGCATCGGTGGAACACGGAACTCAATTCAACTCCATAGGCTCCGATATTTTGGATGGGTGCCGCACCTACACTTCCTGGAATTAAAGCCAAATTTTCAATTCCTCCGAAATCATTCTCCAGCGCCCATAGTACAAGCTCATGCCAATTTTCTCCCGCCTGCACCTCGATAAGCACATGGGATGCAGTTTCCTCTAGAATGGAAATCCCTTTATTTTGCATCACCAAAGTGAGACCCTTATAGTCTTCTGTAAGTAACACGTTACTTCCTCCTCCTAAAACCCGAAAGGGTTTATTTCCATTGGATTTGAGAACTTCAATTAATTCTGCTTCATTGGAAATAGCAGCAAAGAATTCCGTTTCAACTTCAATCCCAAAAGAGTTGTAGTTTTTTAACGAAAAGTGGCGCTCCATCATACAAGCGTTTCCAATTGAATTTTCTTGTAGGCACGAAGACCTAGCTCTAAAATTTTGGCAGCACGAAGGAGTTTGTCACTATTTAAAATAAAAGCGATTCGAACTTCATTTTTCCCCATACCAGGGGTGGAGTAAAAGCCTGTAGCAGGAGCCAACATGACTGTTTGGTCCTGGTCTTGATAAGAAGTCAACAGAAATTTGGAGAACGCCTCAGCATCATCCACAGGCAATTTTGCAATACAGTAAAAAGCACCCATGGGGTGGGATACTTCTACCTCTGGAATTTGTTCCAACGCCTCAATCAATACTTTTCTACGCTTGCCATATTCAGCAATTACACCTTCTAGATAACTGTCTGGAGCATCTAGTGCTGCCTCACTTGCGATTAGTGCATAGGTAGGTGGAGAAAGTCGAAGGTGGGCAAATTTGAGTAGGTTTTGGATAAGTGCTTTATTTTTTGAGACAATACATCCTACCCGCGCTCCACAAAGGCTATAGCGTTTGGAGACCGAATCAATGATAACGGTATGTGCTGCGCCTTTGGGGTGTCGAAGTACAGAGTAGTGTTCAATATCCCCGTGGATGAACTCACGGTAGACTTCATCTACAATCAAAAAAATATTGTGTGATACAGCCAACTCACAAAGGGTGCTGATTTCGGACTGACTGTAAACATAGCCTGTAGGATTACTGGGGTTGCACAGTAGGATGGCTTTGGTTTTTGAATTTATCTTTTCATTAATATTTTCAAGGGCAGGGAGTTGAAACTGGGAATTGAACTCCGAAATCACAGGAACTACTTTCACGCTGGCAGCACTGGCAAAGCCGTTGTAATTGGCATAAAAAGGTTCTGGAATAATAATTTCGTCACCTGCATCACAGATGGAATTTAGCACAAAAGTCAGGGCTTCGCTAGCACCTGTGGTAACGAGAATGTCCTCTGAACTGACCTCAATTTGATGTTTGCTGTAGTATTTTGCTAGTTTTTTACGATAGGACAATTCCCCTTGAGAAGGTCCGTAAGGTAATAATTTAAGCGGCGTGTTTCGAACCGCTTCAAGAGCAGCTTTTGGAGCTTCGATATCAGGTTGACCAATGTTTAAATGTAAAACTTCAATTCCCCTAGCTTTGGCTTCGTCGGAAAAGACTACGAGTTTTCGGATGGGCGAGGTAGGGAGTTCTGTTCCTCTTTTGGATAAGTGCGGCATGCCTTCAAATAAAATACAAAAATGCTAAAAAATCACCTGAAACACAATCTTATGTGTATCAAATAAAGTAGTAGTAAAGATCAAGCGCTTTTAGAATTCACCTTTTCCCGCCGGTTAGTATTCTATTGGGGTTGAACAGTCCCCTTTATCTTTAAAGCAACAATGGGGTTCTCTTCCGCATTGGTCGTTACCGTTATGGTTTTACGAAAAGGCCCCGGACGGTTTGTGTCATAACGTACTATAATTTCACTTTTTTCACCGGGTGCTATGGGTCCATCGGGCTTTTTGGGAATGGTACACCCACAACTAGACTGTACATTTTTGATTATAAGTTCTTGATTTCCTAAGTTTTCAAAACTAAATGTACGTTTGCCATCACTGTTTCTTTCCACAGTCCCATAGTCGATAAGGGTGGTTTCAAAACTGATTTTTGGCCCTGATTCTTGAGCATACAAGGCAACGCTGATTAATAGAAAAATTATAGATAAGTAGTTTTTGGTTTTCATACTATTGATTTTGAGAATTTAAAAATAGGGTATTTCTTTTAAATAGGATCGTTTGGCTTTTAATATTAGCACAAGTGTCCCTACTTTTGTAAACAAAAATTAGACCAAACCTCTTTATGGAAATCCCTTCCAAGTTCAATTCTCAAAGTGTAGAAAGCAAATGGTACGACTACTGGCAAAAAAACGCCTATTTTAAGTCAGAACCAGACGAGAGGACGCCTTACACTATCGTCATTCCACCCCCTAATGTCACAGGAGTTTTGCATATGGGGCATATGTTAAACAATTCACTTCAAGACATTATCATTCGTCGTGCACGGATGAGGGGCTTCAACGCCTGTTGGGTTCCAGGAACGGATCATGCTTCCATTGCTACCGAGGCGAAGGTGGTTGCAAAACTCAAAGAACAAGGAATTGAAAAAAGTAGTTTGTCCCGGGAAGTGTTTTTGGAACATGCTTGGGAATGGACTCATGAATATGGAGGGGTTATTTTAGAGCAACTTAAAAAACTAGGATGTAGTTGTGACTGGGATCGAACCAAGTTTACTTTAGATCCTGAGATGTCCGAATCTGTCATCCAGGTCTTTGTTGATCTTTATGAGAAAGGACAGCTATATCGAGGTTATCGAATGGTAAATTGGGATCCTGAAGCCCAAACTACCCTTTCAGACGAAGAGGTGATCTATGAAGAAAAATCAGGTAATCTTTATCACATCGCCTATCAAGTAGTGGATTCTGATGAAAAGGTGGTCATTGCTACCACTCGCCCAGAGACTCTTTTGGGTGATACTGCTGTATGTATCAATCCGGAAGATGACCGCTACAAACACTTAAAAGGAAAGGAAGTGCGGGTTCCCCTCACCGATAGAAAAGTGCCCATAATAGAAGATGAATATGTTACCATGGATTTTGGTACGGGTTGTCTGAAGGTAACTCCTGCTCATGACGAAAATGATAAAATTCTTGGGGAAAAACACCAGCTCGAAGTAATCGACATATTCCATCCGGATGGGACTTTGAATGAGTACGGATTGAAGTTTGAAGATTTGGATCGGTTTGTAGCACGTAAAAAAATTGTAAACGAGTTAGAGGAACTCGGAATTTTAGTTAAAACAGAGACTCATGTCCACAAGGTGGGAACCTCAGAACGGACCAAAGCCGTTATTGAACCCCGCTTGTCAGATCAATGGTTTTTAAAAACAGAAGCGATAGCCAAACCTGCGCTTGAGGCTGTTTTAGATTCTGGAGCAATAGAATTGGTTCCTGAAAAATTTAAAAACACGTATCGCCACTGGATGGAAAACATCCGCGATTGGAATATCTCAAGACAACTCTGGTGGGGACAACGCATCCCTGCTTATTATTACGGGAAAGGGAAAGAGGACTTTGTTGTAGCAACCACCCCCGAAGACGCTTTGAAAAAAGCTCAGAAAGCTACAAATGATGAAAAGTTAACACTTGCCGATTTATACCAAGATGAAGATGTACTCGACACTTGGTTTTCGTCTTGGCTGTGGCCCATTTCTGTATTTGATGGAATCAGAAGCCCTAATAATAAAGAAATCGAATACTACTATCCTACGCAAGATCTTGTGACCGGTCCAGATATTTTATTCTTTTGGGTTGCCCGGATGATTATGTCGGGATATGAATACCGCCAACAATCTCCCTTTTCTAAAGTCTATCTTACTGGTTTGGTGCGCGATAAAAAAGGTCGGAAGATGTCCAAACAATTGGGCAATTCTCCCGATGCTTTAAAGCTAATCGAAGAGTACGGCGCCGATGCGGTTCGCGTGGGTCTGATGTTAAGCTCTGCAGCCGGAAATGATTTGTTGTTTGACGAAAGTCTTTGTAAACAAGGGAAAAATTTTGCCAATAAAATATGGAATGCCTACCGATTGATCGAAGGGTGGGAAATCGACGAAAAAAAGGCAGCTACACCCGTTGCGTTGGAGGCACTGCAGTGGTATGAAAATCATTTTCAAAAAACCTTGGCCTGGGTTGATGAAAATTTTGATAAATATCGAATTTCAGATGCATTGATGTCAATTTATAAGTTGGTATGGGATGATTTTTGCTCTTGGTTATTAGAATTAGTGAAGCCCGCTTATGGCGACCCTATAGATCGGGAAACGTATGACAAAATAATTGTCCTTTTTGAAAATAATCTACGTTTGCTGCATCCTTTTATGCCCTTTTTGACTGAAGAAATCTGGCATTTTATAGCGGCCAGAACTAAAGTAGAGGCCCTAACGGTCTCCGAATGGCCCAAGCCAAAAACTGTGGACCCTAAACTTGTGGAAACCTTTGCATTGGCTCAGGAGGTCATTGTAGGAATCCGAAACTTTAGAAAAGAAAAGAACCTCTCCTTTAAAGAAGAGATTCAACTTTTTGTGACCAAAAGTAAGGCCCCACTTCCCTATGAAGCCAGTATCGAAAAGTTAGGAGGGATAAGCTCGGTTGTTTATGATTCTCCTTCAGAGGATTCCTTTGGAGGAAGTTTTCGTGTAGGGACATTTGAATTTTTTATTCCCACAAAAACGTCGGAAGACCCTGAGGCAGAACGCCAAAAATTGAATGAGGAGTTGAAGTATATGAAAGGTTTTTTAGCTTCTGTGGAGAAAAAATTAGCCAATGAAAAGTTTGTAGCCAACGCTCCTGAACAGGTAATTGCCCA
>CAXGYE010000004.1:0-15862 GCA_964013865.1 uncultured Flavobacteriaceae bacterium | reverse complement strand
TACTTCTTATACTGCAGACACTCCCTTTTTACAGGTAAAATATTCGGGAAAAACTCTGGGACGAGACGCTTTAAATACACTTACCGATGCAGCTGAACAAGTGGTAGAACTAGAACTTTCCAATTTGGAACTGCCAGAACGTTTTTGGGAAAAAATAGGAGCGTTTAAAAATCTTTTAAAATTAAAAATTGACGGTACCAACACGGAAGATCAAAACCTTGAAAAGCTCGTGGAGCTGCCGTTAACCTCCTTAAATATAGGGAGAACTCCAGTTACCACAGCAGGAGTACGTAGCTTGTTTGGGCATCCTACTTTGGAACGTTTGTATGCCTGGAACACCAAGATAGCCGTTAGAGAGGAGGAGAAACTTCAGGAACAAACTCCAATTAAATTGGCCTTTGGTGTATTCGAAGGTTTTTCTAAACCGCAACAACTGAAACCACCCCAGTTGACTACAGAAAAAACACTCTTTGACTCTGAAATTGCAGTGGACTTTTTCAGTAAAATTAAGGGTAACGTGATTCGATATACCTTGGACGGTTCGGATCCAGATTCGACTTCACTGCGTTATGAAGATCCCATAAAAATTGGCACTTCCTTGACCCTTAAAGCGAGAAGTTTTAAAGAGGGGTGGCTGCCCAGTGATGTATTTACGGAAGACTACTTCAAGGTTGGAAAAAAAATTGAAAAGTATCAAATGCTGACCCGCCCTTCCAATCGGTATTCAGGCGTCCACAAGCTTTTTGATTTTGAAGAGGGATCTACAAATTTTGCTGATGGGAACTGGCTTGGTTTTTCAGGAAATGATTTGGAATTCACCACCAAAATTTCAACAAATGAATCCATTGAAAACATTACCGTTAGCTGTATGGAATCCATAGGCGGCTGGATTATCTATCCAAAAAGTATTCGAGTTTATGGTAGGTCGGGTGAAGATTCTTTTTCAGAGATCGGTCGCTACGATTACCGACCTAAAAAAATCCCAACGGAGACAACCAAGAAAAGTTTTACTCTACCCATCAAGGTAGAAGATTATACCGAAATTAAATTGGTCGTCAAAAATATTGGAACACTTCCCCAATGGCATCCTGCCGCAGGAAATGAGGCTTGGTTGTTTGTGGATGAAATCCTGTTTTGGTAAGTATAAAAAGGGTATTTAAAACCTTAACCATTAAGAAGTAAACGCAGGACAAAATAAAAAAAAGAGGGACAAAGTAAACAGCCCAAACCCGTATAGAATGTTGCAGTTAGAGCTCCATAGGGCACCAACTTTGGGTCGGTGGCGGCTAAGCCTGCGGTTACCCCACTAGTAGTTCCAATCAAGCCACCAAATACGATTGCAGCTTTAGGGTTATTCAATTGAATGTATTTTGCAAAAAGGGGAGTGCCCACCGTAGCAACTATGGTTTTTACTACACCCGTAGCAATACTGATGGCAATAATTTCTGAACTCACTCCTAAGGCAGAACCCGTAACAGGACCCACAATGTAAGTACAGGCTCCAGCTCCAATGGTTGCCAAACTTGCAGGATCTGTATATCCAAGTAAATAAGCACATAGTACCCCTATTGAAAAAGACCAAAATACGCCTACAAAAAGTGAGAGGACACCAGCCAATCCCGCAGACTTAATTTTATTGACATCCGCACCCATAGCAGTCGCAACAACAGCAAAATCTCTTAGCATAGATCCGCCAAAAAAGGCCATTCCAGAAAAAAGGCTAAGATCTGCAATTCCCTTTTTATCCCCTAAAAAAGCAAGGGATAAACCTATAATGACGGCCAAGGCAACACCTGGAATTTTTTTATTAAAAAGTGTAGCGGAAATTTTAAATGAAACCCACATAATGATACCTACAAATAGAAAAGCAAATAACAGTCCATTTTTTCCAATAAGCTGATTGATCATTTCATTCATGGTCATCTGTTTTGATTTGTTCTTTTCCGATTTTCGATAGAACAGGGACAATGAAAAAAGCCGAAAGTGTGACGATTGTTCCTGCAACTAGAGCTACAGGTCCACCAGAAAGAGCCGCTTTTACGTTTTGAGTTGACGCCATAGCAATGATAATAGGGATGTACATACCACTCCAAAAAAGAATTCCTTCTTTGGTGCCAACTTCCAAACCTCCTTTTTTATTTACCCATGCATTGATTGATATCAATAAGAGCATAGCAAAGCCAACACCTCCAACATCACCGTTGACATCAATCAATTTCCCTAGTAAGGTGCCTAAAAATTTTCCAGCAAGGAAGCAAAAAGCCAAAAGAGAAACACCGTATATTTTCATAAACGTTTTAAATAAAGAGTTTTTTTAATTCATTTTTGGTGACTTTTCCCATTACATTTCTGGGGAGGTCCTCTTGAAGGATATATTTTCTTGGAATTTTATAAGAGGGTAATAAGCTTTTTAGCCAAGTAGAGATAGCTTTAAAATCGAGGGTTTCTTTGGTTACAATCAAACTGGCACAGATCAACTCTCCCCATTCCTCGTCCGGGACTCCCACCACACCACATTCTTTAATATCTGGGTGTTTTCTTAGCGCTTCCTCAATTTCCAAAGCAGAAATTTTATATCCTCCAGACTTGATAATATCTACTGAATTACGCCCCAAAATTCGATAACAATTATTTTCAAAAACAGCTATGTCTCCTGTTTTAAACCAACCCTCTTTGGTAAAGGTAGCTTGTGTAGCTTTGGGTTTATTCCAATATTCTTTAAAGACATTAGGTCCTTTTACTTGAATTTCTCCCTGATTTCCCTCCTTTACGGGTTGATTTTGTTCATCTGCTAACCGAACTGTAACTCCCTCCAACGGCAACCCAATGTGACCTGGAATTCGTTCGGCACGATAAGAATTACTAATGGCCATTCCCATTTCGGTCATTCCATAACGCTCCAATAAAACATGGCCACTTATTTTTTTCCATGCCTCTAAAACGGATACGGGAAGTGCAGCAGACCCAGATACCATCAATCGGAATTTTTTAAGTATTGAAGAGATTTCTTCTTGTTCGGTCAGGGAAAGTTCCTTCCAAAAGGCGATAAGTTTATAGTAAATGGTAGGGACCGCCATAAAGACATTAATGGATTCTCTAGAAAAAGAATCAAACACCTTTTTTGAATCAAACCTAGGAAGAAATTCACAACAGGCACCTGACCATAAAGCACAAGAGAGTACATTGATAATTCCGTGGACGTGATGCATGGGCAATACATTTAAAATATGATCTTCTTTACTCCACTCCCATGCATGTGTTAATGAAGTGATTTGAGCTTCAATATTTTGATGTGTTGTTACCACTCCTTTAGGATTTCCTGTGGTGCCACTAGTATAAAGAATCAAGGCACTTCGTTCTTTTTCAATGGCTAAATCGAGTGTGATATTTTGAGATTCAGCTTCCTCAAAATCAAAAGAGTAAGTTACTTTTTCCGAAAGAGGCTCCAATTTATTTTTGAATTCTTTGGAATAAACTAAACATTCTGCTTGGGTATCTTCGATGACATAAGTCAAGGAGGCTAAAGGATGTTTTTCACATAGCGGTACAGCGATACCACCTGCTCTCCATATAGCCCACATTAGTGCAGTATATTCAAAGCTAGGAGGCATTAAAAAAGCGATTCGCGCTCCGTTTAAATCCGTTCTTCCCCGTAATAAAAAATGAGCAAGTTCAGTAGATTTTGAAATTAAATCGGTGTAACTATAAGATTGTCCTGCACTTATGATTGCGATTCGACTCTTGTATTTTTGAGCTTGTGCGAAGAGGTTTTTCATGGTGTGCTGTTTATCCTAATGCTGAAATCAATTCTGGTCTTCGATCCAAATAATCCGTAATTTGTTCGTAAGCCAAAGCAAATTCAAGAACTTTCTTGTCCGATCCAAATTTGCCTAACACCTGAATTCCCATGGGTCTTCCACTTGGGTCAAATCCTGTGGGACTATTAAATGCAGGAATCCCTCCTAGACTCCCCATGATGACCACTTCCATCCAGCGATGATAGGTATCCATTTCACGACCATTGATTTGCTTGGGCCAATGTGTTTCTTTTGAAAATGGAAAGACTTGAGCTGTCGGTAGAAGTAAAAAATCATAGCTACGGAATAACCGATCTAATTCTCCATACCATGCTTTACGAATTTCTTTGGCGCGTTGTACATCCTTTTCAGTGAGGCTAAGGGCTTGTTCAATTTCCCATATCAATTCAGGTTTTAAAAGGTCGTGCGTTTTAGGATCCTCATAAAACTCAAGCATATTAAGCCGGGTATGATGCCGGAGCGTGGTCCAGCAAAACCACAAATCAGCTGGAGAAAATTTGGGCTGTGCAAGTTCAATATCTGCTCCTGCAGTATCAATTTTATTTAAACTGTTCTCACACAAGTCTAGTATTCCTGATTCAAAAGGTAAGTAACCGTTTAAATCTCTGAGCCATCCGATTTTGACACCTTTTAAATTCAAAGGATTTAAGTTTTGAAAATCGGGCTGGAGTGCTACAGTATTTAATAACTGGATCAAATCTCTTGTATTCCTTCCCATGGGACCAGAAGTCCAAAGCAATCGTTCTTCCGCATTGCCCTCACTCATGACCACCGTGGTGCTGGGTCTAAAACCCACTACATTATTAAAGGCTCCAGGATTTCTGAGTGACCCCATCATATCTCCTCCTTCTGCTGCAGGAAGCATATGCGTACCCAAACCACAAGCAGCACCTCCACTGCTTCCGCCAGCGGTGAGTTTTGGATTGTATGCACTTCCAGTAGCTCCAAATACAGGATTGTAGGTTTGGGAACCCAAACCAAATTCTGGGGTATTGGTCTTACCGATAAATAGCGCTCCTTGATTTCTGATTTTTTGAACAAGGACGCTGTCTTCTTCTGCAATTCTATTGGCAAACATTGGTGATCCGCTGGTATGTAGCATCCTTTTTACAGGAGCCAAGTCTTTTATGGCGTGTGGCATACCGTGCATCCACCCCCAATAGTCTCCTTTTGCCAAAGCTGCATCGGCTTCTTTTGCTTCTTCTAAAAGAATGTCATCAGATACCCTACTTACAATAGCATTATAAGTAGGATTAAATTGATTAATATGTTTTAAATAAGCATTCATAACCTCGACACAGCTGACTTTTTTTGTTCGAATGGCGTCCGAGAGAGTAACGGTATTAAAAGCAGTGATGTCAGCGGGGAGTTCTTTTGAAAATAACGAACAGGAATAGGAGAGAGGGAGCGTTGAAAGGAATCCTAAGTTGACACCTTTTTTTATAAAGTTTCTTCTATTCATTTTGTATGCCTTAAGACTAATTGGTATTGAGAGTAAGTTAACAAAAAAAAGGTACTTTAACAGTCTAATAAATAGGACAATGAGAACACTAATTTTGATTTTATGTGGGATATTGTTTTCCTCTGTAGAGGCACAAGAACCTTCCGCTCCCTTTGGAGCAATTGAAGATTTTTTCAAAGCTTTTCACAACAAAGAGGCAAAGGTTCTCAGCACTGCGTTTTCTGAATCGGCGGTGATGCAAAGAGCCATCCATAGAGAGGGAAAATCTGTACTGATTCAGCAAGACATATCAAATTTTATTAAGCGCGTAGCAAGTCGCCCAGACACTCCCGTATGGGAAGAGGCCTTGGGAACCCCTGTAGTGCAACAATCGGCAAACCTGGCTACTGTTTGGGTGCCGTTTCGCTTCTATTTAGACGGAAAATTTTCCCATTGTGGGGTCAACCAGTTTACCCTTTTTTGGAATGGTAACCAATGGAAAATCATCCATTTGATCGATACTTCAGAGACTTGTGAAGCCGACTGACTTAGTTTTGTAAGCTATTCTTGTAAACCTCTCCCTTTTTCATTACGAGGTCCACTTTTTGCAACAAAGAAATGTAACGCAGTACATCTCCTTTTACCGCAATGATATCTGCTTGTTTCCCTACACTTACGGTGCCTACTTTATTTTCGACTCTCATAAATTTAGAGGGCCAATAGGTTGCCGATTTGATCGCTTCCAAAGGAGGCACCCCTAGTTCTCTTACCCAAATATCCAGTTCATTCCAGGTACTTTGGGAGTGAAATTTCATGGGTACGCCACTATCGGTTCCGATTAGCAGGACCACCCCAGACTCTCTAAGTTGATTGAATTTTGTTTTTAAAGTGGGCTTTCGGATGGAGGTAAGTTGAAAATAAGGAAGTTCTCCAGGTTTGCTGATGGATTGTTGGATGTCTTGAACTATGGAGTCGGGTAAGTCTAAATGCCAGCTGTCATTGTCTAAGCTCTCGGGATTATTGACAACATAATCGTGGTTAAAAAGAACCTCAATGGTTGGAGTCCAATACAAGGGTCCTAAATTCATTTTTGCCGTCCGCTCTTTGATTAGTTCCATCACATCTTCGGGATAGGCAGGTGAGGAAGAAAGTCCTGTGTGCTCAAAATTGTCCACTCCTGCTTTAATGCCTAAGCGGATTTCTTCAGGACGATGCGAATGAGCAACGACTTTCAAATTGTTTTTATGTGCTTCCTGTACAACTCCTCGAATTTCCTCCATCGTCATTTGATCTTGGTCTATCAGTTTGATACAATCTACACCCGCTTGAGCTAATTTTCTGACTTTAGCCCTAGCGTCTTTTTCTCCATTGACTCCCCATCGGAAGGCCTCAGTTCCTGGATACGGTTCTTTTTGGATAAAGGGACCACTCATGTACATAGTAGGACCGGGAAGTTTGCCTTCGTTGATGGCATCTCGTACCTCTAAACTGGCTTCTAAAGGACCTCCTAAATCTCGTGCACTGGTGACTCCTGCCAGCAGTAATTGATGTGCCGAAGCGGGCATGATGACATTGCCAAAAATGGGTAAATAGGTTTTGTCCCAATAGCTGTAATCGGAATGACCCGTGATCATCAGGTGAACATGCATGTCCCACAATCCTGGAAGCACGCTCATTCCTTCTGTAGAAATGACCTCTGCTCCCTTGGGAATGGAGGTATTGTCCACTGTTCCTACTTTGACAATGGTTTCCCCTTCAATCAAAATCACACTGTTTTTTAGGGGTTCATTTCCGTATCCGTCGATTAAGGTTCCGCCTACAAGGGCTTTCGTTTGAGCATACATTCCCAAGGGGAGCAAAAAGAGTAAAAAAAGTTTTTTCATTTGAAAATCGTTAGTGTTTATTGTTTTTGATAACCAGGGCCTTTTACAAATCGGCCTCCAAAGGCACCCGTGTGGGTTCCATTTTCCAGTACATGTGTCCCATTGACCCAAACCTGTTCTACCCCTGTAGCGTACTGCATGGGGTTTTCAAAGGTGGCAAAATCGCGAATGGATTTTGGATCAAACACCACTACATCTGCAAAATAGTTTTCTTTTAAAAACCCTCTTTCTTTAATTTTTAGGTTGGTAGCGGGTAAACCGGAGAGTTTATAAATGGCTTCTTCCATTGGGATAAGCTGTTCATCACGAACGTATTTTCCCAATAATCGCGCAAAATTTCCAAAAGCACGGGGGTGAGTACTGTTTTTTAAAAATACCCCTTCAGGTGCTAAGGAACCCGCATCCGATCCAAAACTCATATAAGGCAATTGAATCTGTCGTTTGACATTTTCCTCGTCCATCAAAAAATAAACGGTACCCACTCTGCTCCCGTCCTGGATGACCAAATCGATGGCGGTCTCCTCAGGGCTTTTTCCTTTTATTTTTGCCACTTCGGTAAGGGTTTTCCCTGTTAAATATTTAAGGCTGTCGTTTTTAAAACCTACCAGAATTAATTTGTCTGGAGATTCCGCAGCACGCATCAGGTTTTCCCATTCGTCGGTATCAGTTTGCATTTCTTTAATGACTCGTTTGCGAATTTGGGGATCTTTAAGCCGTTGAATCCACTGTTCCAATCCGCCTTCTTGAACCCAGGGAGGCATGGAGGCGTCAAGGCCTGTTGCTCCTGCGGTGTAGGTGTACATATCGGTAGTTATTTTTAGTCCTTTGGCTCGAGCGGAATCTATTTTTTGGATCACCCTATCGAGTTTTCCCCAGTTCTTTTTTCCGCTTTGTTTCAGGTGATAGATCTCCGCGGGAATTCCTGCTTCATTGGCGATCGTCAAAAGCTCATCTACGCTTTCCAGCAGTTTATTCCCTTCACTTCGCATGTGGGAAATATACATACCACCGTAGTCCGCAGCTACTTTACAGATTTCGATAAGTTCCTCGGTAGAGGAATAAAAAGCGGGAGCATAAATTAGCGAAGACCCAATGCCCATGGCTCCTTCTTTCATTCCTTGATGCACCAAGTCCTTCATCAATTCTAATTCCTCCACATTGGGTGCTCTGTTTTCATAACCCACTGCGTTTACCCGAAGGGTAGTAGCTCCGATAAAAGAAGCTACGTTGGTAGAAATTCCTTTGTCTTCCAAAAATTGAAGGTATTCACCCAAAGTCGTCCAAGTGATCTCGTATTGAATATCACCTTGGTTTTTTTTCATGTAGGTTTTGAGTGGATCGTTAAGCGGTCCCCAAGACATGCCTTCTCCAAAAACTTCCAAGGTTACGCCTTGACGGATATCACTTTGGGACTTTCCATCTTCGATTAAACTATCGACTCCCCAACTGAGCATATTAATAAACCCTGGTGAAACTGCTTTATCCGTCGCATTGATACTTTTGTCAGCTCGGAAAAATTTTGGAGGTCCTACATAGACAATTTTGTCTCCTTTTATTGCTACGGTTCCTATGAATGGAGGAGACCCTGTTCCGTCGTAAAGGGTTCCATTTTGAATTACCACATCTACTTTAGGTCCCTGAGAACAGGAGAGGAATAAAGCAATACTGGCAAAAAGGAAAAGAGCGCTTTTTTTCATCATTTACGGGTTCAAAATTATTTGTGGTAAGCTGCTGTGTGACGTATTAATTTTATTCACCTGTACCTCCATCGTTTCCATAGTTTTCTGGTGTTGAATCAATTCTGCTTTTAAACTTTCAATACGTTCCAACTGTGGGATTGTAGGCGGATTGGTCGTGTTGTCAATAGCGCGCATCAACGATCGGATCTCCTCGCGTAGTCTTGGTCTTTGTCTGTAATTCATGGACGGAGGAGGGCGCATCAGGTGCTCGTCTTTAAAGCCACTGAGCTCCTTGTGGAGTGCTTCCACAGTACTGGTATCTCCCTGATTATGGGATTCTAGTTTTTCTTTTAAACGAGCCGTTTGATCGATTACAGAACTTACATAGTCAATGAATTCATGAGTTTCACTCAGTAAATCTCTCAAATGGAGTAAGGCATCCACTTTTGCCTCATAATCGGTTTGCGACATCTCAATTCTAGGATCACCACTTACTTGGATCTCTGTGGTTAACAATTGTCCCATATAGTCCAAGTTTGCCGTATAGGTGCCTGGAGCTACTTTAGGTCGGATTCCTCCATAGCTAAAACCTTCTTCGACTTTGTTTTGCAATGCTTTAGCACCCTCATGCCCCAGATCCCAAACAATGCGGTTGATCCCCTTTTTAGCTTCTTTGTGAACTAAGGTCGTTACCAATTGTCCGTTCTGGTCTTTGATTTCTACTTTAACAGGTTCTTCTGCGTTGTTGTTTAAGCTAAAATTGATATAGGTTCCGTATTCTGGGTTTTTTGCTTTGTACGTTCGGTCACCTAAATTTTCAATTCTCCAAAACATATTCCACAAGGTTCCTTCGCGAACGGGAAACAGGTGGACATCTTTGCCTTGTGCTTCCTCCAATTCTTCTAGAGGTCTAATGTCGTCAAGAATATAGGCACCTCTACCGTGGGTTCCCACAATGAGGTCTCGTTCTCGCGCTTGGATTCTCAAATCTCTGACCGAAACATTGGGAAGATCGACATTGATTTTTTCCCAATTTTTACCCAAATTCCAAGAAGCGTAAATCCCGTGTTCCATTCCTGCAAAAAGCAAGTTGGGATTGTGAGGATCTTGGCGTACTACCTTGACATAATCATCGGCGGGCAAGTCTGAAACGATTTTTTGCCAGGTTTTTCCAAAGTTTGTTGTCATGAAAATATAGGGTCTAAAATCATTCATACGGTGTTGATCTACCACCACAAAAGCGGTTCCGGCATTGTGCTCAGAGGCGTGTATTTTAGATACCCAAGCGTATTCAGGAAGTCCTTTGATCCGGTCGTTGAGTTTGTTCCAGTTTTTTCCTCCGTCTAGGGAAAGTTGCACATTTCCATCGTCTGTTCCTGCCCAGATTACACCCTTTTGAACGGGAGATTCTGCAATGTAAAGCACAGTACAGTGAAACTCTGCTGCCGTATTGTCTTGATAGATGGTTCCCCCAGAAGTGCGTTGTTTGGATTTGTCATTGGTAGTCAAATCCGGACTGATGACTTCCCAACTGTTCCCTCGGTCTTGTGATTTAAAAATTACATTTCCGCCTATATAAACTGTTTCTGGGTCGTGTGGAGAGATGTGAATGGGAGCATCCCAGTTAAATCGATATTTGTGTTTTTCGATTGCATCTCCTGCAGATCCCACAATTTTTGGATAGGGATGTATCGTTTGTACATTGCCAAAACGACTGTCCACTAAAAAGGGAACTCCTCCTTGAAGATTGGTATAAACCAAATGTTCATTTCCGGGAATGGGTTCGGCGTAATAGCCGTCTCCATAGGCGAGTCCTTTCCAATGTCGTTTTAAAATTCCCGCTTCATAAAGCGAGTTGCTGGGGCCCACCCAAGTTCCGTTGTCTTGTAACCCTCCATAAACATTGTAGGGTTTTAGGTTATCTACTTGGATTTGATAAAACTGAGAAAGTTCAATATTGTTGATTATTTCCCAATGGTCTCCCCCGTCAAAAGAGCGTTGAAAACCACCGTCACTTCCGTTGAGGATGTATTCAGGATTTTCAGGATCGATCCATAAGGCTTGGTGGTCACCGTGTACGGTAGTTGCGATACGTTCCCAAGTTTGACCGTTGTCTTTGGAGCGGCTCAATCTTCCTGAAATAGAAAAAAGAATGTTGGGGCGTTTGGGATCTACTCGAACATCGCTGTAGTAAAACGGTCTAAAGTTAATGTTGGGATCATCATTGACCAGTTCCCAGTTTTCTCCTTTGTCCTCTGAACGGAAAGCGGTTCCCCCTCCTTCAAATTCAGTCATTAAGTAAACAATGTTCGGGTCGCTTTGAGCAATGTGAATTCCCGGACGTGCCATATCGGTTTTGGGAAGTCCTTTCATTATTTTTTTCCAAGTTGCTCCGCCATCCGTAGTTTTATAAATGGCAGTATTTTTCCCCCCATCGTCGAAACGCCAAGGTTTTCTTCTGAAGGTCCACATTCCCGCATACATAATTCTGGGATTGTCGTTTTCCATGGCAAGGTCTGCACAGCCGGTATCTTCATCGATATAAAGAATTTTATCCCAGCTTTTACCTCCGTCTGTAGTTTTGAAAACCCCTCGTTCCGGGTTGGGTCCCCATTCTTTTCCCAAAGCACATACACAGGCTACATCAGGATCGTTGGGATCTACTACAATTCGCTTGATACGTTCGGTTTCTTTAAGTCCAAGATGTTTCCATGTAGCACCGGCATCATCAGAACGATAGACACCCCATCCGTAGCCCACACTGTTCCGAGGATCTCCTTCTCCTGTTCCTACCCAAAGCACATTAGGGTCGGAGGGAGCAAGGGTTAGTGCACCAATCGAATAAGCTCTTTGATTTTCAAAAATGGGTTCAAAACTCACGCCTCCATCGATGGTTTTGTGGATTCCTCCATCGGCACCACTCACATAAAAAGTTGAAGGGTCTCCAGGGATGCCGTCAATATCTGTAACTCGTCCTCCCATATTGGCTGGTCCAATGGCTCTCCAGGAATAGCTTTGTAGTTGTTCTGCTTTTTGGGCAACAACTTGATTATCGATTCCTGTAAAAAAAAGGACTCCCGTCAACAGAGTGAAAAGTTTGTTTAAATTCTTCATAATCGCAGTATTTGGTTTTAATTATCTCGTTTAAATGCCCCAGTTTTTGAGTTTGTGGTTCCTAGGAGCGGTCTTTTTTAGTCGTTCTGTAATCTTGTCTAAATACATGGTGTTGTAACGCAGTCTTGAAATGTAATTGGGATTTTCTTGATCTCCATTCCAACAATGTTCTGCATTATTGCCATAATCTACTTCCCCATCGTAGTAGGGATTTTTAGTGCTTTCTAAAAATTCTTCTGTCAGTACCACGGCATTGTTCAGGTAGTAGTTGTCCATATCGCCGCAATAAATGTTGACTTTACCTTTCAGGTCTTTTCCAATTGTAGTCCAATCGCGTTCCATAATGTACCTCAAGTCGTAGTTTTCTCTCCAGTATTCCGCAACTTCACGATCGATTTCTCCGGTCAATTTATCCCAAATGGGTTTGGGATATCCGTTTTCACCCACGGGGGAATACACCGCCTGCCAAATATCCCACTGGTCTCCAGAACGGCTGTTGTCCCCTAGAATATATTCCCTTCGATTCATATCAATCAATTGGGTTTTGATGTGTCCTTTTCCATCTCGCATTCCTGGTCGAAGGGTATTTTTAAAAGTTCCGTTTTTGTAATAAGCGTTGTCATCTTTATAAATGTCCACCACGGTATAGGCTCTAAAGTCTATTGGGTCTGGGCAGGCGGCAAAACAACCGTTGTATTCTTTGGGATAAAAGACTTGTACGGCAAGGGCTTCCCAGCCCCCGGTAGAACCTCCGTAAAGGAAACGTCCCCAACCTTCACCTACACCATTGAACATTGCCTCAACATGTGGGATCAATTCATAAGTAATGGCATCGCCGTAGGGGCCTAAATTTGCCGAATTTACAGCGTAAGAGTCGTCGTAATAGGGATTTTGATGTTGAATTTCTATAACCAAAAATCTCGGAAAGTTTTTCGAAGTCCATTGTTTGTAAAAATCATACGCCTCTTTTTCCTGGATGTATTTGTATCCGGTGATACCAAATCGATCACTAAATAGGGTGTCCTCTTTCGGAGCGGTGGGAGGAGTGGTTCTAAACCCGCCGATCGTTTTGGGGAAATGCCCGTGAAAAACCATTAGTGGGTATTCTGTTTTACTGTCTTTGTCAAATCCTTCGGGGATCAAAACGTTGGCTTGAAGGTACATGTCGCGCCCCCAAAATTCTGAAAGCAGCTCGCTTTTGATTTTGATGTGTTTTACATATTTGCTGTCTTCCACAGGGGCAATCGGAGGAATCTCTTCTGTAATTTTAATCGAAATGGGACTTGGATTTGAAGGGTCTAGGGAAACTTTAATAGGTATACTATAGATGTTTTTTGGGGAGGTATTCCAATGTTGTCCTTCTCCTTGATCCATGGGCAGTTGAACTGTGTGTCCATTGGAAAGGTTAAAGGTGTCGTATTTATGGAGTAGGGCTTGCACAACATATTCCCCTTTTTCTAGTTCGTTTAATTTTTCAATGGGATAGGCTAAGGTGTTGGAGGAAATTGTTTCCTTTTGTCCTGCTGACCAATTTTGAACATTCTTTCCTACAACAATTCCCGTTTCATCAGAATCGTTGATTTGAAAACGCGGTTCTTTAGAATCGTCCTTCGTTATGAGTACCAACAGGCGGCCGTCGTATGCCTCCTTACCTAATTCCGTATCATAGGTAATCTCAAACAGAGGAGTATCTGAGGGTGTGCACCCGCTGAGAAGTACTGTAATGAATAGGGCACACAAAAGGCTTGCTGACAAATTTTTTATTTGTTCCATAAATAAAGTTTTAAATCTCAATTTAATGAAATTTAATTTAACAAATACACCCCTGGCAAGTTAGAGGATCGCAATATGAGGGCTTGAAAGATTTTAGTACCTTGGTAAGCACAAACTATAAATAAATGAAACAGTTTACACTTCTCACACTAGCCGCATTATTGAGTTTTACGATTTCCACGGCTCAAGAAAAATTTAATGGACTAGCTGCAGGACCTTACAAAAAATTAGTGATTCGTGAAGCTATGGTAATTCCGGGTCATGGTGGACCTCCAGTGGGACCCTATGATATTGTAATCGAAGGAGATAAAATTACGGATATGATTCCATTCGATCCTGTGACTGCAAAGTCTAGGGGAGCGGTGGAACGAGTAACCGGAGACCGTGTTATAGATGCAAAAGGTAAATACGTCCTTCCTGGGATGATCGATCTGCACATGCACTTGAGAACGGATCCGATGCCCTTGGAATATGTCTATTATTTAAAATTAGCCCATGGGGTTACTACCATGGTTCCGGGTTCGGATCGCGGATTAAAATCGGGAATGGAACAGGCAAAGCTGAGCAAGCAAAATAAAATTTTAGCACCTAAGTTATTTCCTATTTGGTCTTATGGTGCCATGACCAATTTTGATAAAATTGCATTAGACGATCCTAAAAATGCACCTGAGGTGGTCAAACAAATGTTTGCCAAAGGGGCGCATGTGGTCAATGCTGGAAACCTAGGTTGGAGTCAAGAGTTACTCAAGGCCGTATGTCGTGAAGTGACTGCCAATGGGGGAATTACGACTTATCACATTCCTCCCAGTACTACAGCGGTAACTCAAGCGGTAGATGCTGCGCGTTTGGGAGTCACCATGATAGAGCACCACTATGCTTACGCAGAATCTGCTTTGGACCGTCAAGTGCAAAATTTTAAGCCGACCTACAATTACAATGATGAAAATGAAAGGTTTCGACAGGCGGGAAAGGTCTGGTCAGAAACGAACGAAAAACGACTGCTTACAGAAGTAGTTGATTCCCTGCTTCATTACCGAGTTACCATGCTGCCAACACGGGTTGTCTATGAGGCCAATAGGGATATTTTACGAGCTCAAAGCCTTCCGTGGCACGAAAAATACACCCATAATTTACTGATTCAGCGCAACGGTCCCGACCCCAACTATCACGGTGCCTATCATTATGACTGGACCAGTGACGATGAATACTTTTGGTCTAAGGCATTTGATTTGTGGGGTGATTTGATTTTTGAATTCAATAAAAAAGGAGGGCGTGTAGCATACGGAACAGATGATAGTTACATTTTCGCTACGCCGGGTTTTTCCAATATTCGAGAATTACAACTTTTACGTGAAACGGGAATGCACACCCTGGAAGTTTTGAAATCTGCAACGCTTAATTCGGCGAAAACCTTACGCCAAGAAAAATTGGGCTTGGTGCGCCCTGGTTATACGGCAGATTTGATAATTGTCAATGAAAGTCCACTTTACAATTTGAGAAACATGTATAGCTTTGGAGCTCTTACAACAGAACCCTCAGGAGAAATGGTGCGTAAAGGAGGCATCCTCCACACCATAAAAGACGGCATCGTAATTGAGAATGAAAAGTTGATGATCGAGGTTGAAAAAATGGTTCGTCAATCCAAACAAGGGACCAAGCCCACGGCTATGGAACTCCCTTTTATGATGAAGTAAAAATATGATACGCCTTTTTTCAGTCGTACTGTTTGTTTCATTCTCTTTGAATATTCAGGCCCAACAGTATACGAGAACAATCTTGGGTGACAGTATAAACAAAAGCACTAAACTTAAATCAGAACGGTTCCGCTCCATGTGGAATGGAAAAATTAAAGGAAAACGGTATTACAATGAGGCGTTTGTCTTAGGAAAAGTAAACGATAAAGAATATTTACTAAGGTACGACCAGTATGCAGATCAATTTGAAGCGAAAGAAAGGTCAGATCTTGAGGTCGAAAATGTGGAACGAGAGCTGACTAAGGTTGTAACTTACGATTCGTTAAACTATTATTTTCTACCCTATTATTATAAAAATAAAAAACGTTTTAATGTAGGCTATTTGAATATGCTTATGGACTTGGAGACCCTAAAGATTTATGGGAAAAATGAAGTGACCTTCCGTCCTGCAACTTTTTCA
>CAXGYE010000003.1:0-16384 GCA_964013865.1 uncultured Flavobacteriaceae bacterium | reverse complement strand
GTTGCCAAAGGAGGCAAAATCATTGCACTTTCTCAGGCATTGGATCTATTCGCAGACACCGATCTTTTCCAACTCAAAAAGAAAGAAGATCCCACCCAAGACACCACAACAATTCCTTTTTCTGAATTGGAACGCAATGAAATAAGTGAAATTACCACAGGGAGTGTTTTTGAAGCTACTCTTGACAAAACCCATCCCTTAAGTTTTGGCGTGAAACGCTATTACACATTAAAACTGGATGCAACTGCTTATGACCTTTTAGAAAATGAAGGGAATGCCTTTACCTTGAGTTCAGAAGCCTCGGCTGTAGCAGGTTTTATCGGACACCTCGCAAAAGACAATCAGAAAAAATCGTTGCTGTTTGGTCAAGAACGCTTCGGAAGAGGAAACCTCATCTATCTGGTGGACAACTTGCTTTTTAGAGGGTTTTGGTACAGTGGAAAACAAGTCTTTTCCAACGCCTTGTTTTTTTAAGGGAGGACCTTCGAGTTCAATAAAAATTTATCAAATAGGAACTCCGATTAAATCGTAATCTGTGGCTTCCGTAATCTTGATCTTCGCAAAGTCTCCCTGTTTCAGGTAGTACTTGGTGGCATCGATTAAGACTTCGTTATCTACATCGGGAGAATCCATAAAAGTACGTCCTACAAAATGAACCCCTTCTTTTCGATCGATCAAACAACGAAAAGTTTTTCCGACACAGCTTTGATTGTGCTCCCATGAAATTTGAGATTGAATTTCCATAATTGCATTGGAACGCTGTTGTTTGACTTCCTCTGGTACATCTTCTTCCAGTTGATGGGCATGGGTATTTTCTTCATGACTGTAAGTAAAACAACCCAAACGTTCAAAACGCATTTCTTTGACCCAGTTTTTTAAAATTTCAAAATCTGCTTCCGTCTCTCCAGGGTATCCCACGATCAAAGAAGTTCTCAAAATAATTCCGGGTACTTCTGCCCTAAACTTTTGAAGTAGAGCCGTAGTTTTTTCTTGTGTTGTTCCGCGGCGCATGGATTTTAAAATGGGATCGGCAATGTGTTGCAAAGGAATATCCAAATAATTACAAATTTTCTCCTCCGTTCTCATCACTTCTAAAACATCCTCTGGAAAACCAGTAGGAAAAGCGTAATGCAATCGAATCCACTCAATCCCTTCCACAGCGGCCAAGGCGCGAAGTAGGTCTGCCAATCTCCTTTTTTTATACAAATCCAAACCGTAATAAGTCAAATCCTGAGCGATCAACATCAACTCTTTGACGCCCTCCTTTGCCAATTGCTGTGCTTGTTGCACTAGGTCTTCTATCGGAGTAGAACGGTGTTTGCCTCGCATCAAAGGAATCGCACAAAACGAACAGGGCCGGTCACAGCCTTCTGCAATTTTTAAATAGGCGAAATGTTTGGGTGTGGTTAAGAGTCGCTCTCCTACCAATTCGTGTTTGTAATCTGCTCCTAACACCTTTAATAGTTGAGGTAAATCCGAAGTTCCAAAATAGGCATCTACTTGAGGGATTTCTCTTTCTAAATCGGGTTTGTAGCGTTCACTCAAACAACCTGTAACATAGACCTCATCCACCTTTCCTGCTTCTTTATTTTGAATCTGTTCCAAAATGGTATTGACGGATTCCTCTTTGGCGTTGTCAATAAATCCACAGGTATTGATGACAACAATATTTCCCTCTTCTTCATGAACTACCTCTTTTTTATTTGCCTTAAGCTGGCCCATAAGAACTTCAGAATCATAGATGTTTTTCGAGCACCCCAAGGTGATTACGTTGATTGTATTTTTTTTTGTGGATTTTGTTCGCATGGACTATTGAAAAAGTTCTGGTAGTTTTCGTGCTTGGGTCAGTCGTTCAAAAGTAGCACCGAGTTCCAGTAAAAGTTGTTCGTGTTTTGAAGGAGCGATAAACGTTAGGTTTTTTGGTTGACCATTCGACAAATACCCCATGGGTACTCCCAATGCAGGATAGTGCGCCGCAGCAGCATAACTTGCAGTAGAATTGTCTATAGAGATAACAGCATCTAAATCCAACGCTTCGAAGGCTTGAAAATAGATTTTGGCCTGCTGCATTAAACGTTCTTTTTCACTCTGAAATTCTTCTTGTGAAAGTGTCTCTTGAGCAATTCGCAAAAAGATTCCCTGTCCATAAGGGGCATGCAAAAGTGTATCTTTTTTGTTGAATGCGACTACATCTTGAACTGAATCAAAGGGAAGGTCTTGAGCCGCGTGATTTTTTATGTACTTGGGTAAATCGGAACGCATGTCCACATCCAATAACCTTCGAAAGTTTTGAAGCTCAATTTCAGGAGGATCAAAAGAGATGATTTCTGCTCCTGCAGCTTTCATTTTTTTGAGACTGAGCTTCATGAGGCTGTCTTTTTCAAATGCAGTAAAAATTCCTAACCGCTTTCCCTTTAAGCTTACCGTGTCTAAACCTTGATAAAAAATAGGCTTACTTTTAAAACTATAAGAATCTGTAGGGTCTTCACCCACCAAAGCATTCATTAAAATGGCATTATCTACGACATTTTTAGTCATCGGACCGGCAGTATCTAGAGTACTGGAAATGGGAACCACCCCGCTTCGGCTTACAGCACCAATAGTGGGCTTCAAACCTACAACGCTATTTTTCCCTGAGGGAGACAAAATAGAGCCTGAGGTTTCAGAACCAATAGCCGCCACAGCATAATTTGCAGCTACTGCGACACCACTTCCCGAACTGGAACCGCCCGATTCAAAGGTTTTTCTTCCATAGGGATTTAGAGTTTGACCGCCCATCGCACTGTATCCAAGAGGACAGCCTTGACAGAAATAGTAGGCCCATTCACTGAGGTTTACCTTCCCTAAAATTAAGGCCCCTTTAGCTTTTAAACACTTCACCAAAAAGGCATCATCCGAGGGAATATTGTCTTTAAAGGCAGCCGCTCCAGCAGTTGTAGCCATGGGGAGCGCATTGATGTTGTCCTTTAGTAAAATAGGCATTCCATATAAAGGATGGCTCAGTTCCTGTGCACGGTTTTGGTCTCGCTTTCTCGCTTGTTCCAGTACTTCAGGATTCAGGGCAATAATCGCATTTAAGTACGTATCGCGAGCCGTTTCAAAACGATAGATTCGGTACAAATAAAACAAGGTAAGTTGCTCATACGTCAAATTGCCTTTCTGGACGTGTTCCTGAATACGGAGCATGTCTTGCTCTAAAATTAAAGGCTTCAAACGTTCATATTCCGACTCGGTAAATTGAAGGAGTGCCTCCTTAAAAGGAATGAAAAAAGTGTTGCGATCGCTGTGCTGAGATTGAATTCTTTTATAGCGCATACGCTTAACTGGATGCTCTTGATTAGCTTGCAATTCTTCTGTTTCGTCATAAGCAACCCATTGAGCAAGCTGCCCTTCTTCAGTATGACAGCTGGAAAGAAAAAAACCAATTAAAAAAAGAAAATTAACAGTACGCATGATTTTAAATGTTTAGTTTATCCGAGAGAAACTGAAGAACTTCTCGAGTCACAGCCTCATAATTTTCAGTACTTAAGTAGGAAGTAAGCACATGATCGCCTGCCTCAGGGAAAGCTATTTTTTGTTTTAAATGCTGTGGTGTACCCAACTGATCGTACATTTCTAGCATCGCAGGAACTGAAACCACTTGATCTTGCAAACTATCGTTTTTGTAGTAATAGCCCAAAAATACAGGAGCTTGAACCTTTTTAAAAGTGGCTTTCCGCATTTTGACATCCAAAAACTTTTGCATGTGGATAAGACTTTCCAAGCGTGCTTTGGTTGTCCAATAATTTTTCTTTTCCTCGTTTGAAGTCACCATATGATGGTAGTTTCCACCTTTAACCAACCGAGCAATTTGCAATCCCCAGGGTTTGGACAGCAATTTGGCTTTGGGGTCGTAAACAGCAATATTGGGACCGAACAAACACAGTGCAGCGATATCGGGATCCGTTGCTAAGCTTAATGAAAGTGAACCCCCATGAGAGGTTCCCAATACAATCACTTTTTCGCCCAACTGCTTCGCTACTGCCAAGGCTTCTTTTCCCGACTCCCAAAAATCCTCATTGTTAAACCCTAGCATCGGTTCCGTTTCCTCAAGACCATGTCCGTACAGACGCGGAATATAGAGATTGGCTCCTAGAGCTTTGGCGATATCGCGATGTACCGGTTCTCCTTCCCTGCCCGAGGCAGTAAAACCATGAAGATAGAGCACGCTAAATTTGGTTTTTTTTGGAACCGAGTCGTTAAAAATAATCTGGGAAGCATTTCCGGAACGGACATTCCCCAAAGCGTTTTCTTTTTCAGTGATCCACCGCTCTAAGCTCATTAGATCTGAGGGCACCGATACAGGGCTCTCATTCAGCTCCGGTGTCTCTACCCGTGGACCCACCAAATACAAGGCACCTAGTAATAAAAAAAAGATTGCAAAACCTCTAAGAACTTTCATCTGTTTATTTTTTAACCAAAAAGAGTTTGAATGTAGTGTTGTGGATCAAAGTCTTGTAAATCTTCTATTCCCTCTCCTACTCCAATGTATTTAACAGGGATTTGAAACTGATCTGAAATTCCTAAGAGCACCCCTCCTTTTGCTGTCCCGTCTAACTTCGTTATGGCCAGACTGGTCACTTCCGTAGCAGCGATAAACTGTTTGGCTTGTTCAAATGCATTTTGACCCGTAGAACCATCCAAAACCAAAAGCACTTCGTGAGGTGCCTCAGGTATGACTTTAGACATGACTCGTTTTACTTTGCTCAACTCGTTCATCAAGTTGACTTTGTTGTGCAAGCGTCCCGCTGTATCGATAAGAACCACATCCACCCCTTTAGCAGTTGCTGCCTGCAACGTATCAAAAGCTACAGAAGCAGGATCACTTCCCATCTCTTGACGAATTAGCGGAACCTCCACACGATCTGCCCAAATTTGCAATTGATCAATGGCACCTGCTCTAAAGGTGTCCGCTGCTCCTAACATTACTGATTTTCCTTGTGCTTTTAACTGATGGGCGAGTTTCCCAATCGTCGTGGTTTTTCCTACTCCGTTCACCCCCACCACCATGACTACTTGGGGGCCTTTTGCTTCTGGGAGGATTTCTTTTGTGGACTTGTCAACCAACAATTTGGAGATTTCTTCCCGCAGCATTTTGACTAACTCTTCAAGACCCAAAAACTTTTCTTTGGCAGTACGTGCTTCTAGAGCATCGATAATTTTCAGGGTCGTCGCTACCCCTACATCGGACTGAATCAAGATGGACTCTAGTTCGTCTAAAAAATCATCATCAATTTTAGTCTTTCCCACTACAGCAGTACCCAAACGCGACAAGAAAGACTTCTTGGTAGGGGCCAAGCCCGCCTCGAGTTTCTGCTGATCTTGTTTTGAAAAAAATGCCTTGAGTTTTCCCATGGGTGTAAAAATAAAAAAAGCTACTCGGTTGAGTAGCTTTAAACTTTAAATAAGAGTAAAATTATTGTTTACCCAGCCATTCCGAAGCTAAATCAGGAGAAATGATAGTCTCCACAAAACTGTAGGAATTGCTTCCTTCTTTTTTAACCATTTTAATGGCTTTGGTCAATCTTTTTGAACCTGTTTGTAATGATGCTACTGATTTCTTTGCCATGACTATTTAATTTCTTTGTGAACCGTCATTTTTTTCAAAATCGGGTTGAATTTTTTTATCTCTAAACGCTCGGGCGAATTTTTTTTATTTTTTGTTGTGATGTAGCGAGAGGTTCCTGGACGTCCAGACTCTTTATGCTCTGTGCATTCTAAAATCACTTGAACTCGATTTCCTTTTTTTGCCATGGTGTTTACCCTTTATAGTGTCCTTTCTCTCTGGCTGCTTTCAAGACAGCAGAAATACCTTTTTTATTAATCGTTTTTAAAACGGAGGTAGATACGGTCAAGGAGACCCACTTGCCTTCCTCAGGAATATAAAAACGCTTTTTGATGATGTTGGCATCAAAACGACGCTTGGTTCTGTTCAATGCTTTGGAAACATTGTTTCCAAACATGACTCGTTTTCCGCTGATTTCACAAACTTTTGACATCTGTCTTTTTTTAATGTGGCTGCAAATTTACTGTTTTTTATACAGTAACAAAATTGTTTTTAAAAAATAATGTCGTTTTAAATCACTTCTTTATAAACCATTTCCAAAGCTTTATTTACCGCTTTACCCACCACACGTTGGCGGTGTTTTCCAAAAAGGAATTGTTCACTCAGTACTCGATCTTTCGTCGCAATGGCAATCCATACTGTTCCAACTTCCGCATCCGAATCGCCTTTGGAAGGACCTGCATTTCCTGTGGTGGCGAGCCCCACGCTGGCACCAAACTTGTTCCGTACCTGTACTGCCATAGCTTCAGCTACTTCTTGACTGACAACAGTGTGTTTTTGTATTACCTCTTCCGAAACGCCCAAGACCTCAGATTTACTCTGCGTGTGATACACTACAGCTCCTCCTTTAAAATAGGCGGAAGCACCCGGAATTTTAGTGAGGCGGGCAGCAATTTCACCACCCGTACAACTTTCTGCAACTGCCAGTGTTTGCTGCTGATCGATAAATTGGGTTTGTATTTGCTCCTCAAAAGGGGAAGTGTCTTCAAAACCCACAAAAATGTCTTTGATCAGTGGAAGGAGCTTTTCTATTTTAGAATCGATGCGTTGTTCAAGCTCGGCCTCAACTTCACCTTTTCCAGACAACCGGAGTCGTACTCTCCCTAAGTTGGGCAAATACGCCAATTTGATGTCTTGTGGCAGTGCATTTTCCCAGTCTTCAATTCGCTGAGCAATGGCACTTTCTCCCAGGCCATAAGTCAAAACTGTTTTGTGGATAATAAAGGGGCGGGAAAAGTGATCCTTTAGTGCCGGTAGGACCTCATGTGTCATTAACGCTTTCATCTCAAACGGGACACCCGGTAAGGAGATGATAACCTGTCTCTCTTTTTCAAACCACATCCCCGAAGCTGTACCGTGTTGATTTTTTAGGATTTTGGCTTTAGAAGGAAGTAAGGCTTGCTGTCTGTTTTGATCGTTGATGGGCGTGGTTACATATTTTTCAAAGATCTCCTCGATATGCGCTAAGATTTCCTTGTTTTCAACTAAGGCGTCATCAAAATAGGAACAGAGGGTGTGCTTCGTTATATCATCTTTGGTAGGTCCCAGGCCTCCAGTGAGAATAACTAATTCCGCGCGTTCGGAGGAAGCGTCCAAAGCCTTCGTGATTGCAGTACGCTCATCAGAAATACTGGTAATTTGGGCAATTTCGATTCCAATCTTGTTCAGCACTTTGGCTAAAAAAACCGAGTTGGTATTTACAATTTGCCCGATGAGAATCTCATCTCCTATGGTGATTAATTCTGCTTTCATTTGATCTTGACGGTAAAAGCTTGTTTGTCTTCTATACGGCCTATTAAAATATCATTTTCTGCTACGGCACCCACCCCTGCTGGAGTTCCTGTAAAAATAACGTCTCCTATTTTCAATGTAAAATACTGAGAAATAGAACTGATCAATTCATCCACCTTCCACAACATATTTGCTGTATTTCCTTCTTGCACCAGCGTTCCGTTGCGCTCCAGTGAAAAATTCAATTGATTTAGATCCTTAAAATCGGTTTTGGAAAACCAATCACCAATGAGTGCAGAGCCATCAAAAGCTTTTGATTTTTCCCAAGGCAATCCCCCCTCCTTCAATTCTTTTTGAAGTGCACGTGCTGTAAAGTCAATCCCCAAACCAATTTCATCGTAGTATTTGTGTGCAAATTCAGGTTGTATGTGTTTTCCAATTCGGTGAATGCGAACCAAAACCTCCACTTCATAATGAATCTCTGAACTAAAATGAGGAATAAAAAAGGGCTGGTTTTTCTGTAAAATTGAAGTGTCAGGTTTGAGAAATAAAACGGGCTCTTTGGGCTTTTCATTTTGCAACTCTGCAATGTGTGCTGCATAATTTCTTCCGACACAAATGATTTTCACACGCTTACCCTTTAGTATTTAAAGCCTGAAGCCGAATTTCGGTCAATACTTTCTTGGTATATCTAGGAAAATCTGCATTGAGTACCCAACCGAAGTAGCCCGGTTCTTTTTCCAATACCTCAGTTACTTTTTTACCCTTGTGTTTTCCAAAACCAAAACACTTAGCCCCTGCTTTGTCATAAACCACAAAACCTGCAAAATCTGCTGTTTTTCTTCGGGTGCTAAACTCGTTTAAAAAGGGAACATTGGGCTCCAAGTCGTTGTAGCGGTCTAGCTGTGCCAAAAGAACATCGTGCGTGGCTTGGGTATCTGCTAGGGCAGAATGCGCATCGGTGAGGTCCTCATTACAATAAAACTTTAACGCTGCGGAGAGGGTACGCGCTTCCATTTTGTGAAATATCGTTTGCACATCCACGGTTTTGGTGCTTTTAAA
Organism: uncultured Flavobacteriaceae bacterium; assembly: GCA_964013865.1. GTDB lineage: Bacteria > Bacteroidota > Bacteroidia > Flavobacteriales > Flavobacteriaceae > MS024-2A. Next base: position 7,986 of record CAXGYE010000003.1, on the reverse strand, counting down.
GTCAAAATCGATTTCTGCACGAAGTAACTCTTCTACCAAAAGGGGAATGTCAAAACGGTCTGAGTTAAACCCTGCTAGGTCACAACCTTTGAAAAAAGCGTATATTTTTTGAGATTGCTCTTTGAAAGTAGGTACCTCTGCTACCATCTCATTTGTGATTCCGTGAACCGCTGAAGCCTCAGCAGGAATAGGCATTTCGGGATTTACACGAGATTCTAGTGTTTCTTTAGATCCATCGGGATGGAGTTTGAGAATGGCAATTTCTACAATCCGATCTTTACTAATGTCAGTGCCTGTGGTTTCTAGATCAAAAAAACAAAGGGGTTTGGTGAGTTGAAGTTTCATGTGATTCTGGGTTAATAGGGAAGGGTTTCATCCCAGTTTTCTAAATATTCAGCTACGCGTTTTACAAACATTCCTCCTGTAGCACCATTGATAATACGGTGGTCGTAACTGTGAGAAAGAACTACTTTTCTGCGGATCCCGATAAAGTCTCCCTTCGGAGTTTCAATAACTGCGGGCATTTTTCGGATCACGCCTATGGCTAAAATTCCAACCTGGGGTTGATTGATAATGGGAGTCCCCATAATGGAACCGAAGTTTCCAATATTCGTAAAGGTATAGGTACCGTCCTGTATTTCTTCGGGTTTTAAATTGTTGTTTCGGGCGCGGGTGGCCAAATCATTCACCGATTTGGTGAGTCCGACCAGATTGAGGTGGTCCGCATTTTTAATGACAGGCACAATCAAATTCCCATCAGATAAGGCGGTGGCCATTCCCAAATTAATATCTTTTTTTATGATGATTTTATCACCCTCTAGGCTGCTGTTTAAGGCAGGGTAATCGCGTAACGCTTTTATAATAGCAGTCATAAACAAGGGAGTAAAAGTGAGCTTTTCACCTTCCCGTTTTAAAAATGGAGCTTTGACTTGTTCTCGCCAGTCCCAAAGGTGGGTCACATCTACTTCGATAAAAGATTGTACATGAGCGGAAGTTTCTAAACTTGATTTCATGTGTTTTGAAATCAATTTTTCCATCCGACTCATTTCCAGAATTTGGTCTCCACCTCCTAGGCTAGGTTGTGCAGGTACCCGTTCTGAAATAGGAGGAGTTGCGGCTTTGGTCTGTGGAGCTTGGGTTTCCTCTACAAGAGGTCTTTTTTCTAAAGAAGGTTTGTTTTTGATATAGTTGAGCAAATCGGTCTTGGTCAGGCGTTGGTCTTTTCCTGTACCGGGAATTTGATCCAATTCTGCTTGTGAAATCCCTTCTTCTTTGGCAATATTTCGGACCAAAGGGGAATAAAATCTGTCGCTACTTTCAAAGGCGGTTTGAACAGTGCTTTCAACAGTACTAATTTCTTCTTCTAGGACCGTGACGACCTCTTCAGTGGGAGGTATCTCTTCTTTCAATTCAGGCACAGGAGTGGGTTCTGTTTCTACCTCTTTGGTTTCCGTTTCATCCCCTTCGCCTTCGATTTCAATAACCACCAGAACTTCTCCGATTTGAACGACCTCGTTTTCTTTAAAACGCTGTTCTAGAATGACACCCTCTACTTCAGAGGTTACATCGGTATCTACCTTGTCCGTAGCGATCTCTACGATGGGGTCATCTAGCGATACGGCATCGCCTACTTGCTTCAGCCATTTTGTTACCGTGGCTTCGGCTACACTCTCCCCCATTTTGGGTAGTTTTAGATGATATTGTCCCATAGTAATTTGTTTTGCAAAAGTATCAAATTTTGTTTGGGAAAACGGATTTTTTTGACTCTTCTCCCAACCGTTTTAAGGATCAACTTTTTGAGATGGAAGCTTCGAAAGGGATTCGCGCTAAAATAGAGCGTCCCAAAGTAACCTCATCGGTGTATTCCAATTCATCTCCTACGGGAATCCCCCGAGCAATGGTCGAGGTTTTGATTTCGTAAGGCGCTAAGAGCTTGTAGATATAAAAGTTTGTAGTATCCGCTTCCATAGTAGCACTGAGTGCAAAGATGACTTCTTCTACAGCATCCGTTTTAACCTTTTCGACTAAAGAACTGATGTTTAAATCTTGCGGACCTACTCCTTCCATTGGGGAAATGATCCCCCCCAGCACATGATAAATCCCTTGAAACTGCGCTGTATTTTCAATGGCCATTACATCGCGAATGTCTTCTACGACACAGAGTAGCTTTTTATTGCGCTTGGGACTGGAACAAATTTCACAAATAGGTTGGTCTGAAAGATTGTGACAACTGGAACAAAAAATGACTCCTTCTCTTAGGGCACTCAGAGCATTAGAGAGCATCTCAGTGCTTTCCTTAGGCTGTTTTAGAAGATGTAAAGCAAGACGCAAAGCAGTCCGCTTTCCAATTCCAGGGAGCATTGCAATTTCTTGCACTGCATTTTCAAGTAATTTTGAAGAAAAATCCATGTACAAATTTACAAAAAACTAGGTTGCTCTTACTTTTGTATCTTCGTTTATGTAAACTCCAAAAATGATCAGTCCTCTTTTTATTTTCAGTCTTATTGTGGGTTATTTTCTTGTGCTAGTAAGTGTCTCTTATCTAGTGGTAAAAGAAGATTCCAACGAGGTGTTTTTTAAAGCCAACAGAAACTCGCCTTGGTATTTGGTTGCTTTCGGAATGGTGGGAGCCTCCTTGTCTGGGGTTACTTTTATCTCTGTTCCGGGCTGGGTGGACGCTTCTCAGTTCACTTATTTTCAAGTCGTCTTAGGATACCTCTTTGGCTATTTTGTAGTTGCCTATGTACTACTACCTGTGTACTATAAAAATAATGTAACTTCAATCTATGAATATCTGTCTTCGCGTTTTGGAAAATCCAGTCATTACGCAGGGGCGTTCTTTTTCTTTGTTTCACGGGTATTGGGTGCTGCCTTTCGACTTTTTCTGGTCGCTATCGTTTTACAACAATTTATTTTTGATGCGTGGAAGGTTCCCTTTGAAGTTACCGTGGTGCTGTCCATTGTATTAATTTGGGTCTACACCCAAAAAGGGGGAATTAAAACCATCGTATTTACCGACACCCTCCAAACTACGCTGATGATTTTGGCAGTAGTACTTTCTATTATTTACATCAACCAAGCCTTGGAGTGGTCCTTTTTTGATTTTCTGGCTTCTGCGGAGCTTTCAAAGTTTAGCGATGTTCTGGTAACGGATTCTCTTTTAAGCAGAAATCACTTTTTAAAATCTTTTATCGGAGGTGCTTTTGTTACCATTTGTATGACTGGACTGGACCAAGACATGATGCAAAAAAACCTCAGTTGTAGAAACCTAAAAGACGCCCAAAAAAACATGATCGTCTTCAGTATTGTATTGGTCATTGTCACGGGACTTTTCATGCTTTTGGGAGCCTTACTTTACATCTATGCAGCGAAAGAAGGAATAGCCGTTCCAATGATGGACGGCAGCCCCAAAACTGATTTACTTTTTCCGGAAATCGCATTGAATGGCAACTTGGGAATAGCAGTGGCTGTGACTTTTATTTTGGGCTTGATTGCTGCTGCATACAGCAGTGCAGACAGTGCATTGACCTCTTTAACTACATCGTTTTGTGTAGATTTTTTAAACATTGAACGCTACGAAAAATCGGCACAAAAAAAACTTCGGAAAAAAGTGCATGTCGGCATGAGTATCATGTTGATTGGAGTAGTCATTGCCTTTAAATATATTTTGGATCGCAATGTAATCGATGGGCTTTTAACAGTTGCAGGATATACCTACGGACCGCTATTGGGGCTTTTTGCCTTTGGAATCTTTACGGACTACAAGATCAAAGAGCGCTGGTTGTGGCCCGTACTTTTAACCGTGCTTGCTTTAATCTGTATTCTAGGTTCTTTAGATGCCAGCGTTTTGGGAGGGTATCAACTGGGGTATGAACTGCTGCCTTTAAACGGGCTTTTGACTTTTTTAGGCTTGGTATTGATTCGTAGAAAGTAAGACCAAATTACAAGCATTTTCCCACGCAATCCCCTCTTTGTTAAGTTTTTGGGCAAAAACTGAATTTTCGGTTCCTGGATTAAAAAGCACTCTTTTGGGTTGCAATTGAATGATAAAATCAAAATAAGCTTGTTGCCGGGCTGGCGCGAGATAGAGTGAAACAGTATGAATGTCTGTTTGCGGTGTCAAAGGAGGGACTATAGGAATTCCCCCAATACTTCCATTTTTAACCCCCATGGGCACTACGGGAATCTGTGCAGCTACTAAACGCTGCACTACTTGATAGGAATACCGTTCGGGATTTGTAGAAGCCCCCAGAACTAAGGTTTTGTAAGCTACCATTGTATACTGACACTTCCCCAAGTAAACCCACTTCCAAAGGCTGCCAAAACTACTTTACTTCCTTCTTTTATTTTTCCTTCCTCCCAAGCTTCAGTCAAAGCGATAGGGATAGAAGCTGCGGTAGTGTTTCCATAGCGCTGGATGTTGTTGTACACTTGAGCATCGCTCAAGCCAAACTTCTTTTGAACAAATTGGGAAATACGCAAATTGGCTTGGTGGGGAATCAACATATCGATGTCTTCAGGTTTCCAACCCGCTTTTTGCAAACCAGCAAGGATCACTTCTGAAAAGCGAACAACAGCATTTTTAAAGACAAACTGACCGTTCATATAGGGATAGTAGGAAATATCATCGGGGTCATTTGCTTCCATAATTTCAGGAACCCAGCGACCTGTGTTGGGACCAATTAAAGACAATTCCTTGGCGTATTTCCCTTCGGAATGCAGTTGCGAATTTAAGACCCCTACCTCACTGTTTTCAGCTCGAGTCATTACAACGGCACCTGCACCGTCACCAAAAATTACGGAAATATTTCTCCCACGCGTGGTCATGTCCAGTCCTCCAGAATGGTATTCTGAACCGATCACCAACACATTTTTGTACATTCCTGTTTTGATAAACTGATCTGCAGTAGCCACAGCATAAACAAAGCCTGAACACTGCATGCGGATATCCATCGCCGGACAATCCGGTATTTCTAACGCTTCTTGAACCAATACTCCAGAACCTGGGAAATAGTAATCTGGACTGAGGGTGGCAAATAAGATCAAATCAATATCTTGCGGAAGCAAACCTGCACGCTCAATGGCAATTTTTGAAGCTTTCACTCCCATCGAGGAAGTTGAATCGTCACTGTCTTTAGCAATATGCCGGCGTTCTTTGATACCCGTTCGTTCTTGAATCCAAGCATCCGAAGTTTCCATTATTTTTTCTAAATCCGCATTGGTCACCACATTGTCTGGCAGGTATTTTCCAAGGCCGATGATCTTTGAATTGTACATATTCGTTATTTGTTGAAGAAACACCTAAAACAGGTGTGTTTTAATTTAATCCAATTTGTTTGGTATAAATATACATATTATGAATGTAGGAAAAGCTCTTCATAATTCCTCATAACTAAAGCAACCGATTCTCAGAAATACTAAATTAAAATAAAACTCCTCCTGACAAAGAGCACAAATCAATTAGGCTTCATTACAAATTGGAATACTATAGTCTCTAGATAGTATCAACTTTGGAATAGTTCCTACTTGAGATACTTTCGAAAAGACTCAGTTTCAATTTGAGCTTCCAAATCATGAAGCAAGTGATACAACCCAAAAAAAGTTCGATTGATGTAGATAAAGTGTTTTGAACCTCGGTTGCCATTCATCTGTCTCAACTGGGAATCTTCAGTAAAATCTTTGGAAAGGTTGCTAATCGCGTCCCAAAATACAGCATCTGAAAAATCAAAATGCTGATCGTGAAAGGGTTTGGTAAACAAGCGCATCATTTTCTGGAAGAGTGCTAGAAAGTACGTTGTTTCTTCCTCTGTATCCGTATCCAGGAGGATTTCTAAATCGGTGAGCAGTTTTACAAAAGACTCCTGATCTTCGATATTTTCTTTTTTAGAAAGCTCAAAGTAGGGGATATAAAAGTCTTCAGGGATCTCTTTAATACAACCAAAATCTATCGCGATGAGTTCACCTTGCTCAGAAACCATAAAGTTTCCGGGGTGCGGATCGGCTTGTACTTTTCGCAGCCCATGAATTTGAAACATATAGAAGTCCCAAAGGGTTTGTCCTAAAAGATTGCGTTCTTTTTGATTGAGTTTTTCTCTTTTTACATATTCGGAAAGATGAACACCCTCCATCCAGTCCATCGTCAAGATCTTGGAGGTAGTCCATTTGGGATAATACTTAGGGAAAGTGAGATTGGGTAGGACTTGAGCGGCTTCCGAAATCATTTGACTGCTTTGGAGCTCTTGAAGGTAATCCGTTTCTTCTAGTAATTTATTTTCAACTTCCTCAAAGTATCGGTCCGTATCTTTCCCTTTGAGGTTGAACATTTTTAGGGCAATGGGTTTTACAATAGCCAAGTCAGAACGAATGCTGTTGGCTACTCCAGGATATTGAATTTTTACTGCAAGGGCTTTCCCCTCTTTAGTAGCTCGGTGAACTTGGCCAATACTTGCAGCGTTTTCAGATTGCATGGAAAACGTATCAAAAAGGGCTTCGGGGTCGGCACCTAAATACTTTCTAATGGTTTTTTTGACCAAGGCTCCAGACAACGGAGGCACAGAAAATTGAGCGAGACTGAACTGCTCTACATAAGCCTGAGGCATCAGATTTTTCTCCATACTGAGCATCTGGGCAACTTTCAAAGCACTCCCTTTGAGCTCTTTTAAACCGTCATAAATATCTTTGGCATTATTCGCGTTGAGCTTGTCTTTATCTTCTTCTCCGCGAATGAGTTTTTCTCCGTAATAGCGCAAATAATTCCCCCCTATTTTTACTCCTGTGGAAACTAATTTTGTGGCGCGTTCAATCTTGTGGGTAGGAATTGAGTCTAAGGTTTTCAACTAGGCCGTCTTTATTTTTTCCTTCCAAAGGAATTTTCCAAAATCTACAATGCTGTCAATAGGAGTGTTGTCAAAAAGATCAAAAACGGTACGTACTGATTTTTCAATAGCCATGTCTGTTTTTTCAAAACCAGGGGAATCGTCCTCCATCCAAAACTTCATTAGAAAAAGCAATTGCAACCAAGCCCCTTCCGAAAAAAGTGCTTCTGGATGCTTCGAAATCCGGGTTTGTTTTACTGCATTGCCTTCTTCAATAAGACCTGAGACAAAACCTTTAAACGCAGACCGCAATTCTTTTAAAACACTCAACTTCTGAAGATCTGCACTTGCTCCGTCTAAGGCGAAAAGCACATAACTCCGGTTTAGCATGAGCACTTCAAAAAACGTAAAGTAAAAACTCAACAACTTTTCTTTTGGGCTTTGCGTAGCGAACTCTTTTCCCTTGCTGATCAAACCCAAAGAATTGTCAAAAAACTGACAGAAAATTTGCCCTTTGACATGATTCAGTGAACCAAAATGCTGGTAAAACTCCCCTTCCGAAATACCCAATTCTTTACAAAATAGATAGACTGATTTGGGCTCTTTTTCCTGCTCTAAAACCGCACTAGAATAGGCATCGAATATTTTTTCTTTTAACTGTTCAGATTTTTTCGCCATGTGTCAAATATTGTCCTCAAAGATATGCTGTTTATTTTTTTATACAAAATGGTAAACACGTTTATTGTTGCTGTTTTCGTGTCATCTTGTCAGACTTTCTAGTATGGTATTTTTTTTGTCTTTCTCCAAACAAATAAAACGAATTATGAGTACTGGAAAAATTAATGTTGCGGTAGAGAATATCTTCCCGCTAATTAAAAAGTTTTTATACAGCGATCACGAGATCTTTTTAAGAGAGCTGATCTCAAACGCTACGGATGCAACAACCAAATTACAACACCTCAGCAGTCTAGGTGAAATCAAAGGAGACTTAGGCGACCTTACCATCGAAGTAAAGGTTGATAAAAAAGCTAAGAAAATCCACATCATCGATAAAGGAGTAGGAATGTCCCAAGAGGAGGTTCAAAAATACATCAATGAGGTGGCTTTTTCCGGAGCAGAAGAGTTTCTTGAGCAATACAAAGATTCTGCTAAGGACAGTGGTATAATCGGT
>CAXGYE010000002.1:0-17721 GCA_964013865.1 uncultured Flavobacteriaceae bacterium | reverse complement strand
TTAAGGAGCGTGCTACATTGAAAGGGGCACCCCCTACTTTTTTTCCTTCGGGAAAAAGGTCCCAAAGTACTTCACCAAAACAAACGATTGTATTTGAGGTCATGAATTCATTTGAAAAAGAAAAATACTGTTTTATTATGAAAATCAATACAACAAAAGAAAAGTTGTCAACCAAAAATTCTATTTCCTATTTATTTCTCTAAATTGAAGCCTAAAGAAGATTTAAATCTATTTGACAATGAGAGTACACCCCCTTTTGATATTCCTTTTTTTCAACCTACCATTTCAGAGGTGTGAAACCCATGCCGATCACTCAAATCAAAACGATCAAATTTTATGGTACGAACAAGCCGCTTCTGTTTGGGAGGAGGCACTGCCTGTAGGAAATGGTCGCATAGGAGCTATGGTATTTGGAAATCCGACAAAAGAGCGACTCCAACTAAACGATGATTCCCTATGGCCTAAAGATTTGGGCTGGGCTCACCCTGAAGGTACATCAGAAGATTTAAATGAAATTCGGCGTTTGCTTTTTTTGGGTGAAGTCCAAAAAGTAGATTCCCTTTTGGTTGAAAAGTTTTCAAATAAAACCTTGGTTCGGTCTCACCAGACGCTGGGTGATTTAATTCTGCACTTTGATCACGATAGCATAACCGAATACAAACGAAGTTTACACCTCAATTCCGCAATAGCTGAAACTCATTATAAAACCAATGGCTATCCCGTTTCACAAAAGGTGTTTGCCTCAGCTGCTGACCAAGTCATTGTTGTTGCCCTAAAAAGTACCCATCCCAAAGGGCTGAACGGAAGGCTAAGCCTCCAAAGACCGCAAGACGAAGGGGTTCCTACTGCTAGAACCTTCATCTCGGAGGGCGATTTGATCCTAGAAGGAGAAATAACCCAACGCAAAGGGCGTTTTAACTCACACCCCGCACCAATTACCGATGGCGTTCGATTCCAAACCCGCATCAAAACAAAACATACAGGAGGAACAGTAACCGCGACTGACAAATCTATAACTCTCGATGGAGTTCAAGAATTGGAACTCTATCTTGTTTCCAATTCTTCCTTTTATCACAAAGAATATCAAGTACAAAATCTAAAACAAGTAGAGGCTTTGAAATCCAAAGGTTTAGCAGATTTGGAACAACGACACCTCGAAGACCATCAATCCTTATTCAATCGGGTACAATTTGATCTGATCACCGACAATACCCTTCAAAACCAACCAACCGACAAGCGCTTAGAAGCTGTAAAACAAGGAGCAATAGATCTTGAGCTTCAGGAAACCTTGTTTCATTATGGCAGGTATTTGCTGATCGGTTCTTCACGAGCGGGAACCCTTCCGGCCAACCTCCAAGGTTTATGGAATCCTCATATCAATGCGCCTTGGAATGCAGATTATCACCTGAACATCAACCTTCAAATGAATTACTGGCTCGCCAACCTCACCCAACTGGATGAGTTGAACGGACCTTTATTTGACTTTGTAGATCGGCTTATAGAAAGCGGTCGAGAAACTGCAGAAAAGAACTTTGGTGCTCGAGGTTCCTTTTTACCTCATGCCACAGATCTCTGGGCACCGACATGGTTAAGAGCTCCTACCGCTTATTGGGGTGCTTCTTTTGGAGCTGGAGGTTGGATGGCACAACACTATTGGCAGCATTATCTTTTTACACAAGATCTTAAGTTCCTAAAAACAAGAGGTTTTCCCGCAATCGAAGCTGTAGCTCAATTTTACAGCGACTGGCTCATCGAAGACAAAAGAGACGGAACGTTGATTTCTGCTCCGTCAACTTCACCTGAAAACAGATACCTCAATGCCCAAGGAGTTCCCGTAGCGAGCTGTTTGGGGAGTGCTATGGATCAACAAGTCATTACCGAGGTTTTTACCAATTATCTTTTGGCAGCGGATGCGCTGAAAATAAAAAATGAAGGCATCACTACAATTAGAAATCAATTAAAACAACTTCGTCCAGGATTTCAATTAGGGTCCGACGGCCGTATTTTAGAGTGGGATCGAGAATACGAAGAATTGGAGCCCGGTCATCGACATATGTCCCATCTGTACGGATTTCACCCAGGCGATCAAATCAGCTTGTCCAAAACTCCAAAACTATTTGAGGCAGTTCGAAAAACACTGGATTACCGTTTGGAAAACGGAGGAGCAGGAACAGGCTGGAGTCGCGCTTGGCTCATCAACTGCGCAGCGCGTTTGATGGATGGAGCTATGGCGCAAGAACACATTGAACTGCTTTTTCAAAAATCCATTTATTCCAATCTTTTTGACGCGCATCCTCCTTTTCAAATCGATGGAAATTTTGGCTATACCGCAGGTGTAGCTGAAAGTTTAGTACAATCCCACGAACCCGGTATCCTACGCTTACTACCAGCGCTCCCTTCCAATTGGAGCCAAGGAAGTATCAAAGGGCTTAAAGCGAGAGGAAATATAATCGTGGATTTAAATTGGAAAAACAATAGCTTGCAGCAAATTCAATTACTGGCAGGGCATAATACTCAAAAAGAGCTACTCTATCGAGACCAACAAATTACAGTAAATCTAAAAGCTGGAGTTCCATTTACATATAGATTTTAAATCATGTAACACCTAAATAAATATGATTGTCAATACGCTAAAAAAACAAGTTCTAATCGGATTGAGCCTCTTTCTTTTTTTTGGGATGTTGTTTGGTCACGCACAATCTCAAACAATAAAGGGCAAAAAACTTTTACTATACACCAAAAATGGGAAGGGCTATGTCCATGAAAACATAGCAACTAGTGTCGCAACTTTAAAAAAGATATGTGCTGAACTAGGAGTAGAAACTACCGTAAGTGAAGATCCTGAAATTTTCTTGAGTCCAGACCTGATGCGTTATGATGCCGTCTTTTTTGCCAATACAAATAACGAAGCCTTTGACAACGAAAAACAAAGGGAAGCTTTTCAAAAATTTTGTTCTAATGGAAAGGGGTTTGGAGGCTTGCATTCTGCCATTGGATCGGAGCGTAATTGGCCTTGGTTTTGGAAACTTATCGGGGGATCATTTTTAAGACATCCACCCTTTCAAACCTTTACCATTAAAGTAAATCGATCCGATCATCCTGCTACAAAACATTTGCCAAAAACATTTGACACAGCGGACGAATGTTATTTTATCAAAAATATAAATCCAAGTTTTAAAGTGCTTTTAGAAGCAGACTTAGCTACAGTATCAGAAACCGAAAAAAACCCACATCGTCCCCAACAAGCTCCTCTTAGCTGGTACAACACCCTCGAGGGAGGGCGACAATGGTACACCGCTTTGGGTCACAGCAGTGACCTTTATGCCTTGCCTTGGTTTCAAAAGCATCTTCAAGGAGGAATTGTTTATATTTTACAGGAATAAAGCAATTGCTTTCACTCGTCAACTTAAACGTTTTACTCTAAAGTTGGGAGTACGTTAGAGGCTTCAAAAAGGTACGTTTGATATCAGAGACCGTATTGGCGTATTCTTTTAAAACGGAAATTCTTTTCCACTCTGGATGTACTAGAAATTTTTCCCAATTGGTATTGCGTTCTTCCATAGATTTAAAACCTAACAGATAGGTCAAAGCAGGCATTAATGGTCCCGAGAGTTGCTCTCCAAAAAATACGGAATGCAAACCTGTTGCCTCAAAAATAGGCAACTCCTCTTCGTTAAACATTTTAACTTTCCGCCTTACAGCATCCTCACTATAACCCTCATAAGTTCGGAGTTCAAACAAGTTTGTGTCAGATTTAGGTTTAATCAGTTTTGGTATCCCATCGAAGGCTAGTAAAAAAGAAGACGTAAATCGGTTGTATACTTTTTTATTGACGGAAATAGCATCGTATGCTTCTCGTTTTTTTAAATAGGTTTTGTCTTTTGCCAAAGCTTCAAAAACTTGAGCATAAATTGTCATGCTTTTATAAGGAATAAATAGATAAATGACTTTAGGCGTGGGGTCACCTAATACTTCAAAAACTCCAATATTTTCTATTCCTTGGCGATTTAAAGCGGGTAACAATGCCAAGGATAGGTAATCGTGTAGTGCTGCTTCTGAAGAATTAAACGGAAGCTCATATTTTCGAAGCTCGTAATATTCTTTTTGTCCGAAAGCTGAAAAAGCTAGAATTGAGAGTAATAGAAAAAAATGTTTTTTAATCATGTGAGTTGTCTTTAGTTACTAGTTTACAAAAATCCATCGATAGAATTTTGTTCGTTAAACCTCTGGTTTTTAGGGATCATTTTACTAATTCCGAAAGAAAGACCGCGAATTTCTGCTAAGCCTTTCAACCTTCCTATAGCAGAATAGCCTGGATTAGTGTTTTTGTTTAAATCGTCTAACATTTGATGTCCGTGATCGGGACGCATGGGGATTTCCCAATCGGCTCTGCCCTCCTCTTTTCTTCTTTGCTCTTCAGTTAAAGCCGCTTTTACCATTGCATACATATCTACATCCCCTTCAAGATGATTGGCTTCGTAAAAATTTCCTTTTCCATCTCTTTGAGTACTTCTAAAATGCAAAAAATGGATTCTTGAAGCGTGCCTCGTAAACATTGCCAACAGCTCATTGTCCGCTCGTACACCAAAAGAACCTGTACAAAAAGTTAATCCATTATTTCGAGAAGGAACCGCATTATAATAAATATCCAAATCTTCTGCGGTACTCACCACTCTAGGGATTCCAAAAAGTGGATGCGGAGGATCATCGGGATGAATACACATATGAACCCCAGTTGATTCTAAAGTAGGAACTAGCGCTTGCATAAACAAGATTAAATGCTGATGCAAATCATTTTTACTTAAATGCTTGTAGGCCTTTATACGTTCGTTAAACTGAGTCAGCGTATAGCCTTCTTCTGCTCCAGGAAGACCGGCAATTATACTGTCTGTCAATTTTTGAATCTCCTCAGTGGTAAGGGTATCAAAATACGTTTTTGCTGTAGCTATTGCTTCGGAAGAATACTCCTCAAAGGCTTGTGGTCTCTTTAAAATAAACAAATCAAAAGCCCGCATCGCATCAATTTCAAAAGAAAGGGCAGTGGAGCCGTCTTCCAAGGGTTTGTAGAGATGGGTTCTCGTCCAATCCAAAACGGGCATAAAATTATAGCACACCGTATGAATCCCACAGGCCGCTAAATTCTCGAGCGTCTTTTTGTAATTTTCAATATACTTTTCATAGTCCCCCACCCGCTGCTTAATGTCTTCATGTATGGGAACAGATTCTACAACTCCCCAGGATAAACCTGCCTCTTGAATTAAAGCTTGATGGGTTTTAATTTCGTTTATCTCCCAAACTTCACCATTGGGAACGTGATGTAAAGCAGATACTATATTGAAAGCTCCAGCTTGTCTTATGTCTGCTAATGAAACAGCGTCTTTGGGTCCATACCAACGAAAGGATTCTTTCATAAAAAAATAATTTTTAAACCCCAGTATAAGCACCAAAGCCTCCGTCTACAGGAAGCACAATTCCAGTAACAAAACGCGCACTATCACTACATAAAAAGTGGATTGCACCACTGAGCTCTTCCGCTTCACCAAACCGCTTCATAGGCGTGTTTCGGATAATTTTTTCTCCGCGTTCAGTCAGGCTACCGTCCTCATTCAAGAGTAACTTTTTATTTTGTTTTCCAATAAAAAATCCAGGAGCAATGGCATTGACACGAATGCCATCACCAAATTTTAAAGCCATTTCAACCGCCATCCAACGCGTAAAATTTTCCATCGCCGCTTTAGCAGCAGAATAACCAACTACTCTTGTAATCACGCGATCTACCGTCATTGAAGAATAATTGACTATACTCCCATGACCCTGCTTAGCCATCACCTCACCGAAAACGATAGAAGGAACAATCGTACCTTTTAAATTCAGATCTACAACCTCGTCAAAATCAGTTTCAGAAAGATCAAAGATGGATTTGTCATCAGGGATTACAGCACCGGGAAGATTCCCTCCTACAGCGTTAATCAAAGCGTCAATTCGCCCCAAACTTTTCATCACCGCCGCTCGTACGGTTTCCAATTCCTTTCGGTTGAGGACATCTGCTGTATAGCATTCTACATGGGTATGAACCTCTAAGGTTTTCTTTAATTCGTCTAGTAGGGATTGATTTCTACCTAAGAGTACTAACTTGGCTTGGGCTTTGGCGAAACTTTTTGCGAGGGCTCCTGCTAGAACTCCTGTGGATCCTGTAAGGACTATCACTCGGTCTTTTAATTCAAACATATTTTATAAGTTGTATTTCGAATCCCAAGAAACAACTTGCTCTGTATCCATGGCTCGAATTCCCATGTCAACAGCAAAGGCCACAGCGGCCCCCGTTTTGATATTGGACATCGGTAGGGTCGTATTCAGTATTGCCGTTCTAAAATCTTCAAGGGCTTGTCTGGTGGGATCTTTGTGTTCATAATTGATTGGAATTCCCTTTCCTTCTGTCCAACTGGCCGTAGCTCCAGATACTCCATCTACATCCGCGATAACTTTGTCGTACTTCCCTTCAGGGTATTTCCAGGCATTTTGATAATCGATAATTACAGTCCCTTTATCCCCCAATACTTTAATTAGATAATCGTCTTTTGCATTGGACGTGAGACAAGTAAAAGTTGCTTTTACTCCTTTGGGGTAGGTATAAATCAAATGGGTATTGTCATAGGTTTCACGACCGTCCTTCCAATAATCAATTCCACCAAAACCAGTAACTTTTTTAGGTGTTGCCTGCAGCAGCCAATTACAAAAGTCTATCTGGTGCGAACTCAGCTCTGCCGTCAACCCATAGGAGTATTCTCGGTACATTCGCCAGTTGACCTGCCGCTCAAACTTGGGATCGGAAACCGGTCTTCTCCAATTTCCGTTTCGGTTCCATTGCGCCTGAACAGCACAGACCTGACCGATTTCACCCCCCTGTATTATTTCGACAACATGGGAGTACAACCTCGAACTGTGGTACTGGTGTCCTGTTTGGAAAATCTTCGTGTGTTCGTTTTCTACTTTATTAACCAGATCCAAAGTGTCTTGATCACCCTTTACCAATGTCTTTTCACAGTAAATGTGAACAGAAGCATCGATAGCGTCTGAGGCGATTGCCGCATGGGTGTTTAACGGGCTGCTGATGATCACCGCATCCAATCCTTTGTGAGACAACAAGGCTTTGTGATTTTTATACTTGGAAGCTTTGGGAGCTATTTGAGCTGCCGCTTCTAAACGAAAAGGCAAAGTGTCGCAAATTGCGATCAAATTTATACCTTCAATTTTGTTTAGAATACGCATCAAACCTTGTCCTCTACTGCCCGTTCCTATCACACCTACATTTATTTGATCTGAAGGAGCGGTTTTGAAAAGGGAAAAAACGTCTGAATTTGGTAGGATTAATGGGGCACTTATCGTTGCTGCGCTCTTTTTGATAAAGGATCTTCTGGTTGACATCTTAGTGTTGGATTAGAATAAATTACTCAAATTGGTCTCTGCAATTTAACAAAAAACTTTTGCTATCTTGGGTTGGAATCACAGTTTACCTAAAACAAATCAAATTGAAAAAAATCTCACTTAAATTAGGGATAGTTCTTTTTTATCTATTTATGAATTCCCATTCCTTGGTAATTGGACAAGAAATTAACTGGCAGAATTTACTGGAAGGAAACACACTTGAAAACTTTGTTCAGCTCAACGGAAAGGCAGATTTTTCAATAGAAGACGGGGTATTGATCGGAACTTCAAAACGCAATACGCCCAATAGTTTCTTAGCTACTAAAAAAAAATATGGAGATTTTATTCTTGAATTTGATGTACACATCGATTTTGGATTAAACTCTGGGGTACAATTTCGAAGTGAAAGTCTTGAAAGTTATCTAGAGGGAAGAGTACATGGGTACCAATGTGAAATCGAAACCAGTTCTAGAAAATGGGCAGGAGGTATTTACGATGAGGCCCGAAGAGGTTGGCTGTACCCCCTTACCCGAAATCCCCAAGGACAAGAAGCGTTTATCAATGGAACTTGGAACACCTATAGAATAGAGGCTGCAGGAAATACGCTAAAAACTTTTGTCAATGGAATTCAAACTTCTAATCTAGTAGATGATATGACGGCTGAAGGTTTTATTGCCTTTCAGGTACACAGCATATCAAATCCTAAAGAGGAAGGGAAAAAAGTCCGCTGGAAAAACATTCGGATAGTGACAACCGATCTTGAAAAGCATCGTATGATTGCTCCGAATAAAGTGCCTCTAATCAGCTATTTAGAAAATCAATTAACGCAAGAAGAAAAACGATTGGGTTTTCGCCTGCTTTGGGATGGAAAAACACCAAACGGATGGCGCGGTGTCAAAAGAAGGGACTTCCTCAGTAAAGGTTGGCATATTGACGAAGGTATCTTAACAGTTGAAGACTCTGGGGGCGGAGAAGCCCGAAACGGAGGAGATATTGTCACGCTTCAAAGTTTCCGAAACTTTGAATTGAGCTTGGACTTTAAACTCACCCCAGGTGCCAATAGTGGTATTAAATATTTTGTTAAACCAGGTTTAAATCAAGGAGAAGGTTCAGCAATCGGTTTGGAATTTCAACTTTTAGATGACGATAAACATCCAGATGCCAAAATGGGTAAAAATGGAAATCGTACGGTGGGTTCACTTTATGACTTAATCCGAGCAGAAAATAGAACAACAGGGGCCCGAGGGAAAAACTTCAAAGGAGTAGGAAATTGGAACAATGCCCGCATAGTTGTAAAAGAGGGTAAAGTAACGCATTGGTTGAATCACGTTAAAGTCGTGGAATACGATCGTTTCAGTCAATCCTTTGAAGCCTTGGTAGAAAAGAGTAAATACGAAAAATGGAAACAATTTGGTCAGTGGCCCGAAGGAGTGATCCTCCTTCAAGATCATGGGAATGAGGTTTCTTTTAAAAATATCAAAATAAGAGAATTCTAAACTATGGAAACAAGAAGAAATTTTATAAAAAAATCCTCTTTGGGAATTGTGGCGACGGCTTCCCTAAATTCCAATTTCATGATTGGAAAAAATATTTTAGGAGCTAATGATCGGATTCATTGTGCCATCGCAGGGGTTCGCAGTAGAGGAAAAGCTCATGCTGCAGCGATACACCTTCAAAAGAACGCAAAAATTCTTTACAGTTGTGATGTAGATGATACCATTCTAGACGAACACAACCAATGGAGCAAAGAAAATATTGGCTATGTTCCTAAAGTCGAAAAAGATTTTAGAAAACTCGTTGAAAACAAAGAAATTGACGCCATTTTTATTGCCTCGCCTGAACACTGGCACGCTCCTATGAGTATCATGGCAATGCAAGCTGGGAAACATGTTTATGTAGAAAAACCGTGTAGTCACAATCCCTATGAAAATGAATTGCTCATCGCTGCACAAAAGAAATACGGTCTCAAAGTACAAATGGGAAACCAACAGCGCTCTGCTCTAACGAGCATGCGCGCCGTTTCAGACATTAGAAATGGAATTATCGGGGAGGTTTACAAAGGAGAAGCCTACTATTCAAACAATCGAGGATCCATTGGAATTGGAAAGCCAGCTCCTATCCCTCAAACCCTTGACTGGGACTTGTGGCAAGGGCCTGCGCCACGAACCCAATACAAAGACAATATTCATCCGTACAACTGGCATTGGTTTCGAAATTGGGGAACTGGAGAAGTTCATAACAACGGGACACATGAGATTGATATTTGCCGCTGGGCATTGGGCGTTGATATTCCTCAAAGTGTGACTTCTTTTGGGGGAAAATACGCCTACCAAGATGATTGGGAATTTGTGGATAACCAACAAGTCACTTTTACCTACCCCAAAGGAAAGTTCATAACTTGGACAGGGCACAGTCGCGGGTTAATTCAACCCAAACAACCTGGACGTGGCGTGACCCTTTACGGGAGTAAAGGAACCATTCAACTGGATCGGAATTTTTACAAGCACTTCGACCTTGGTGGAAATTTGATCAAAGAAGAATTTGAAAATGTGGTGAGTCAGACAACCGATACCCGAGGACAAGGGGGGCTTGATGTGAATCACGTAGGTAATCTATTTGATGCCATAAGAGAAGAAAAACCTTTAACAGCAGAGATTAAAGACGCGAGCATTTCAACCTTGATGTGTCATCTTGCCAACATGGCGCAAGATGCTGTAGAAACACTTCATATCGATTCAACATCGGGTAAGGTGCTGAACAATGATAAAATAATGCAAAATTGGAGAAGGGATTACGCTCCAGGATGGGAACCAACAGTCTAACCAAATGTGAAATATGGGAATTTCTCCATCTAACAAATCCTTTATCCATCCTGATTTTCTCCTAGAAACAGAAGCTGCGAAGAGACTTTATCACGAGTTTGCGAAGGACCTCCCTATCCTTGATTATCACAATCACCTTTCCCCAAAAGCCATTTCGGAAAATACTATTTTCAACTCCGTGACCCAACTCTGGTTAGAGGGAGATCATTACAAATGGCGTGCGCTGCGAACCTTGGGAGTAGACGAGAAATACATTACGGGAACGGCTACAGATCAGGAAAAGTTTGTACACTATGCTTCTGCGGTACCCTTCATGATTCGGAATCCCTTGTATCATTGGACGCATCTAGAACTGAAACGCTATTTTGGAATTTCTGAGTTGCTATCAAAAAATAATGCAAGTGCTCTTTATGAACAAACCAACGCTATGGCTACTTCTACCGATTTCAGTACACTATCCTTGCTGGAAAAAATGAACGTAGAGCGCGTTTGTACTACCGATGACCCACTAGATAATTTGGAGCATCACAAAACATTTGCAACTGGTAAAAATAAGATTCAGATGAATCCCGCTTTTCGTCCAGACAAGTCCATTTTAATTGAAGCTTCTCATTTTAATGATTATATAGAGGCGCTGGGAACCGCAGCGGACCTCCACATCAAAAGCTTTAATGATTTATGTGAGGCCCTTCAAAAAAGAATGGATTATTTTCACGAGTATGGATGCAGTATAGCAGACCACGGATTGGAATACATTCCTTTTCGAGAAGCTTCACAGTCAGAAATTGAACGAATTTTTTCAAAAAGAAGAACAGGATCTCAATTGGAGAGAGAAGAAAGCGAAAAATTTCAAACAGCACTATTACTTTTTTTGGGAAAAGAATACCATAGATTGGGTTGGGTGCAACAGTTTCATCTGGGAGCGATGCGAAATAACAACAGTCGCATGTTTAAAAAATTAGGCCCCGATACGGGTTGGGATTCCATCGGTCAGTACCCTATTGCTCAAAATCTTTCTCGATTTTTGGATACCCTAGATCAGGAAGATCAACTTGCAAAAACCATTCTCTACAATCTAAATCCCGCCGATAGTGAAATTTTTGCGACTATGATCGGAAACTTTAACGATGGGAGCAGCAAAGGAAAAATCCAATGGGGCTCGGGATGGTGGTTTTTAGACCAAATCGAAGGGATGACGGATCAAATCAATACGCTTTCCAATATGGGAATCATTAGTTGTTTTGTAGGTATGTTGACCGATTCGCGTAGTTTTTTGTCCTTTCCAAGACACGAATACTTCCGAAGATTGCTTTGTAATTTATTTGGCAATGACATTGAAAAAGGACTTTTACCCAACGACCTGCCTTGGATTGGAAAAATAGTTTCGGACATCAGTTACCACAACGCAAAAAACTATTTTGACTTTTAATGAAATCCCAGTTTTACAGATCGACCCTAATTTGTAGTCTCCTTTTCGGAGTGGTTTTCCTTTTTACGAGCTGCAAATCCGATTCTAATGTCCGAATCATTCGCTTGGGACACGGACTAGATGTGACCCACTCGGTACACCAGGCCATGCTTCAGACCGATGTTTATCTCAACGAACTCTCTCAAGGAAAAATGCGCTTGCAAATCTATCCCAATCAACAATTAGGAAGTGAACGCGAATGCTTAGAACTTCTTCAAATTGGTAGTTTGGACATGACCAAAGTCTCTGGTGCAGTTTTGGAAAATTTTGCTCCCAAACTCAGAATTTTTGGGCTTCCTTTTTTGTTTGATAATAAAGACCATCTGTTTAAAGTACTAGACGGCACAATTGGAAAAGAGTTACTCAAGGAAGGAGAAGAGTATTGGTTGAAAGGCGTTGGCTTTTACGATTCGGGAAGTCGAAGTTTTTATACCAAAGAACGCCCTGTGGAACAACCCGAAGACCTCGAAGGCTTAAAAATTAGAGTTCAAGAAAGTGTTTCTGCTTTTGATATGGTAAAACAATTGGGAGCCTCCCCTACTCCAATCTCTTGGGGGGAGCTTTATACGGCTCTCCAACAGGGTGTCGTGGACGGTGCAGAAAACAATCCTCCTAGTTTTTATCTATCCCGACATTACGAAGTGTGCAAATACTACAGCATTGACGAACACACGATGATTCCAGACGTTTTGTTGGTAAGCACTCATTTATGGAATCGTTTAAGCTCAGAAGAACAAGGATGGCTTCAAAAGGCGATTGACCAGTCCATTCCTTACCAACGAGATCTTTGGATTCAGTCCGAAAACGAATCCCTACAAGCTGTGATTGAAGCGGGAGTGGAAGTGAGCTATCCTAAAAAAAATCGTTTTCAAGAGGCTACTCAAAAAATGTATCAAGACTTTAAAAAAGACCCTCAAATGGCGGAACTCATTGAACGGATTAGAAATGAAACGAATTAGAAAACAAGTAGATCAAATTGTAGAACGTTTCCTCGTTATGATTTTAGGCATAATGGTCATCAATGTGTTGTGGCAAGTTTTTACGCGTTTCTTCACTTCAAGTCCGAGCGCATTTACCGATGAATTGGCACGATATTTAATGATTTGGTTGGGAATACTGGGAGCGGCTTATGTCGCTGGAAAACAGGAACATGTGGCAATCGATTTTTTTGTTAAAAAACTAAAACCAGCACAAATTAAAAAAGTCGATCTTTTCGTTCGTTTTTCGATTCTGTGTTTTGCACTTTTTGGGATGGTAGGAGGTGGTGGACGATTGGTATACATTACATTAAAGCTCGAACAGTATTCCCCTTCCCTTCAAATTCCACTAGCCTTGGTTTACGCAATGATACCGATCAGCGGACTTTTGATTCTTTTTTATAAACTCACCCCGTTTAAAAAATAACCTATGGAGCTCATCGCAATTTGTATCCTCGTATTGAGTTTTTTTATTTTCATTGGCTTGGGAACCCCGGTGGCTTGGAGTATTGCCCTTTCTTCACTTCTAACTCTATTAGTCAGTCTTCCCAGTTTAGCAGCAGTAACGACCATTGCACAGCGCATGGCAACTGGATTGGACAGTTTTGCCCTATTGGCTATCCCTTTTTTCATCCTTTCTGGACAACTGATGACCCATGGAGGTATTGCTCACCGTTTAATTCGTTTTGCGAAAACCTTGGTAGGAACCCTTCCTGGAGGACTGGCTTTAATCAATATCATCTCGGCCATGATGATGGGAGCTATTGCAGGTTCTGCTATGGCTTCTGCTTCGGCGATGGGAAGTATTTTGGGACCTGAGATGGAAAAAGAAGGGTACGATAAAGAATATGGTGCGGCCGTCAACATTACTTCTGCCACTATGGGTCTGGTGATTCCTCCCAGCAATGTGTTGATCGTCTATTCCCTTGCGAGTGGCGGAGTTTCAATTGCCGCTTTATTTCTAGCGGGTTACATTCCCGGCCTTTTGACTGGGTTGTTTCTAATCCTAGTCGCAGCGCTGTGGGCAAAACGAAAAGGCTATCCCACCTCGCAGAGAAGTAGTATCAAAGAAGTCCTTAGCTCTTTCATCCAGGCAGTACCCAGTTTGTTACTCCTTTTTATTGTAATCGGAGGTATAGTCGCTGGGCTTTTTACCGCTACCGAAGCGTCCGCTGTAGCTGTATTGTATACGTTGATTCTAGGAATGCTTTACAAAGAGATCCGAGTAAAAGACCTCTCCAAAATCCTGTTGGAATCCTCAAAAACCAGTGCCGTAGTGTTACTTCTCATTGCAGCCTCCATGAGCATGTCTTGGGTGATGTCGTATGAAAATATCCCACAAAATCTAAGTGATTTTCTACTCGGAATTAGTGATAATAAAATTATCATTCTTTTACTGATTAATTTAATTCTCTTGTTTGTCGGGATTTTTATGGATATGACACCTGCTGTACTGATTTTTACGCCTATTTTCTTGCCCGTGGTCAAGTCCATCGGAATCGATCCCGTCCAATTTGGAATTATCATGGTCGTAAATTTATGCATCGGGCTTTGTACTCCACCCGTCGGTTCAGTACTCTTTGTAGGAGTAGGTATTGCCAAAACGAGTATTGAAAAAGTAATTAAACCTTTACTTCCTTTGTTTATCGCAATGATAGTGGCTCTGGGTCTGATTACCTATTTCCCCCAAATCACCTTGTGGCTTCCTCATCAATTTGGTTTTTAGCCACCCAAAAAATTATTATGAATTGATTATTTTTAAGAAAACACATTACCTTAATTTTCTTGACAGAAAAAAAAGGAAAAGAAGTATTTTTGAAAAAAAGACATTATCAAAAAACTAGTCTCCATACTTTTTTTAAAGTGTCCTCGGTGTAGAAAAGGAAATCTTTTAGAAGGACATCCCTACCAACTCAGTAAATTCAATAAAGTCAACGAAAACTGTTTCAAATGCAATCTCAAGTTTAAGATTGAGCCCAGTTTTTTTTATGGTTCTATGTATGTGTCTTATGGACTGGGTGTAGCGATAAGTATCGCTGTGTATGTGGTTCTTTTACTTTTGGGAATGGCAAACCAACTTCTTCGAGTATTTTTTATCATCTGTGGAACCTTAATTGCTTTAATGCCTTATATCAATGCACTGTCTAAAGTCATTTGGGCGGGTTTCTTTTTTAAATACGATCTAAATACTCTAGAGAAATAAAGAACGGAAGATGAACGAACGAAATCAAACACTAAAATTACCCTTTGCTGCCTCCAAAAAAATTGTAGCCACAGCTCTGGAAAAGTACATCCAGGAAAGTCTTTCGGAGCCAGCTGAGGTTCTCAAACAGAAAACACCCGAAGCAATTGCAGAAGCGCTGAAGGTTAAAGCTATTTTTGAGAAAGGTTTTGAAAATACAGAACAACTTCAAGCCTTTATTACGACCTATCTAAAAAACACCAATCACCTTAAAAACCCCAGATATATGGGACATCAGGTGGCAGTACCTCAAGATTTATCGGGCATTCCCGATTGGATTCATGGGACGATCAACAATCCCAGTTCCTTGTACGAGATGGGGCCAGCTGGAGCCACTCTAGAGGGTTTTATGATAAACTGGATGTTGGATCAACTCGGTTGGTTTAAAGGGAGTGACTTATCTGATTTCAGTCGGCTCAGTGAAAACGGAAGTGGAATTTTGACCCACGGGGGATCCATCGCCAATATGACTGCACTCTCCGCTGCTCGAGCTGCTATTGCACCAGAAGCTTGGGAAGAAGGCAGCCCTAAAGATTTGGTAGTAATGGGACCCAGCACCTCACATTATTCCATCGTAAGAGCACTCTCCATCATGGGAATGGGTAAAAAGTCATTTGTTCCTGTGCCTGTGGATGAAAATGAAGTCATCCTTACCCACGCATTGGAAGAAGTGTATGCACAGATTAAAAAAGAGGGAAAACGAGTAATGGCGGTTGTTGCCAATGCCTGTGCTACTTCCACTGGACTTTTTGATCCATTAGATGAAATGGCTTCCTTTTGTAAAAAACACCAACTGTGGTATCACGTTGACGGAGCTCACGGAGCCGTGGCGCTGCTCTCGAAACGATACAAAAACCTTGTTCAAGGTATTGAACAAGCAGACTCCGTGATTTGGGATGCACATAAAATGCTGAGGGTCCCTGCCTTGTGTACAGCGGTATTATTTAAAAATCAAAAACACATGTGGAACAGCTTTCACCAAAAGGGGAGTTATGTTTTTCATGAAAATGAAGTCGTGGGGATGGACTCCATGCCGTTTACGGTGGAGTGCACTAAGTCCGCATTAGGAACTAAGCTCTTTTGGAGTTTTGCCCTAGAAGGAGAAGAGGCCATGGTAAAATTTATTGAAAACAGCTTCCAGCAAGCTCGAGATTTGTATGAATTCCTCAATACTCACCAAGACTTTCACTGCCCCTACCCGCCCCAGTCCAATATCTTATGTTTTCAGTACAAACCCGAGGAACTAGACGACCAACAACAACTTGCTCTTCGGTACGAATTGATCAACTCTGGGGAATTTTATATTACGTCTTGTGTGGTTCAAGGAAAACGCTATTTGAGAACGGTTCTAATGAACCCCTTAAGCACTCTGGAAGACTATCGGGAGTTGAGTAAAGCCATTGAAAAACACGCTGAAAAATATGTTACTCTCTAAACTTGAGTTATACACAGTATTAGATAAAATGGATGTAATTCACTTAGATCTACTTCAGAAATTGAACTTTTCCAATAAAAAGCTACTTTAGCAAAAATAGCATCTATGAATTCTTTGAATTTAAAAACCTACATCAGTCAAGTCTTTGAGCAACAGGGTTTACCCTCGTTTTGGGCAGAAAGCCTGACCTTACTCTTGCTATTCGTCCTGATTCTCTTTTTGGGGAGAGTGCTTTTTTGGGTGGCTCGAAAAATCATTATTGGAATTTTTAATCGAGTTTCCAAACGTACCAAATCTTCATTTGATGATCTGTTACTCAAAAATAAAGTACCAGGACTATTGTCCTATATTCCTTTTCTCTTTTTTCTTTATGCATACATCCCAGGCTTGTTTGAGTCCCAATACGAATTGCTTTTTAGCAGTTCAAAAAATATTCTAGAAGCCCTCTTTGTGATTGTTTTTATTTCACTAATACGAAGCGTTCTAAAAACTTTAAACGACTACCTCAAAACGATACCAGCACTTAAAGACAAACCATTGGACAGCTACCTTCAAGTCGTTATGATTTTCCTTTGGTTTATCGGTGGGATTTTGATTTTATCTATTTTAACAGGTAAAGATGTTTGGAGTTTTGTAACCGCTTTGGGAGCCTTATCTGCTGTATTACTCTTTGTTTTTAAAGACACAATCTTAGGCTTTGTAGCCAGTGTACAAATTGCAGTGAATGACACTGTACGGATTGGAGACTGGATCAGCATGCCACAAAATAAAGCCGATGGTGATGTAATATCTGTTAGCCTTTCTACCGTTCAAGTTCAGAACTTTGACAAAACCATTACCTCTATCCCTACCTATAAATTGATTTCAGAATCTTTTATCAACTGGAGAGGTATGAGTGAATCGGACGGAAGACGAATCAAGCGCTCTTTGCTTATTAAAGTCAGTAGTATTCGCTTTTTAGAACCTGAAGAAATTAAAAAAATAGAACAAATTGAATTGCTAGCTGCATTCCTCAAAGAACGGGCTGCAGAAATTGAAGCGGCCAATTCATCTAAAAAAGTAAATAAAAATTTATTGATCAACGGACGAAACTTTACCAATTTGGGCTTGTTTCGCAACTATACAGAGACTTACCTTGAAAATCATCCAATGGTCAATTCAGAGATGACCGTAATGTGCAGACAATTAGCTCCTACGGCACAGGGGATCCCTTTGGAAGTTTATGTTTTTAGTATCGATAAAGATTGGAAAAACTACGAACATATTTCAGCTGATATTTTTGATCATCTTTTAGCTTCTACTAAGTATTTTTCTTTGGAATGCTTTGAGCTGAGCCCCAGTATTCCCATTCA
>CAXGYE010000001.1:0-21123 GCA_964013865.1 uncultured Flavobacteriaceae bacterium | reverse complement strand
TTTTCAAAAACAAAGAAAGTCCAATAGGTTTTTTCTGCTGAGTAGTTGAATTCCCTATCTTTGAAGGAATGAATGAGCATTTGGACCCTTCCGATCAAAACTTTTCTAAAGAAGACAACGATATCGATCGCGCTTTACGGCCGCTGAGTTTTGACGACTTTGCAGGGCAGGACACGATTTTAGAGAATTTAAAAGTATTTGTTTCTGCTGCTAAACAGCGAGATGAAGCGTTAGATCACACCCTTTTTCATGGCCCTCCGGGATTGGGAAAAACCACACTGGCGCATATTTTGGCAAATGAACTGAACGTGGGAATCAAGCTCACTTCGGGACCCGTTTTAGACAAACCCGGAGACCTGGCAGGCTTATTGACCAACCTGCAGGCGAGAGATATTTTATTCATTGATGAGATTCATCGCTTGAGTCCCATTGTAGAAGAATATTTGTATTCTGCGATGGAAGACTACAAAATTGATATTTTGATAGAATCGGGTCCTAATGCGCGTACGGTTCAAATCAATTTAGAACCTTTTACCTTGGTGGGGGCTACCACCCGATCGGGTTTACTTACAGCGCCCATGCGGGCACGGTTTGGGATCAGCAACCGACTGCAATATTATTCGACAGAGCTGTTGGGAACGATCGTGGAACGAAGTGCAGAAATTTTAAATGTTCCGATAGACCAAGAGGCTGCAATTGAGATTGCGGGGCGCAGTAGAGGGACTCCGAGAATTTCCAACGGTTTGTTGCGAAGGGTACGTGATTTTGCTCAAATCAAAGGCGATGGAACCATCGACATGAAAATCACACAATACGGTTTAAACGCACTCCAAGTGGATGCACACGGTTTGGACGAAATGGACAACAAAATATTGACCACCCTCATCGATAAATTTAAAGGAGGTCCTGTTGGGATCACGACTTTGGCGACTGCAGTATCTGAAAATGCAGAAACCATAGAAGAGGTGTATGAACCCTTTTTAATCCAACAAGGATTTATAGTCCGTACCCCACGTGGACGTGAGGTGACGGCGAGAGCCTATCAACATCTGGGAAGAATAAAGAACAACCAAGAAGGACTCTTTTAACGAAAAAAAGAGCAGCGATGACTTCTCAAACCACAAACCATACTCAACGCATTAAGAATCAAGCAAAGGCGCTTGGATTTCTTTCGTGCGGCATTTCCAAAGCCGAGTTTTTAGAAGAAGAAGCGCCTAGACTGGAGCAGTGGCTGAATCAAAACCATCACGGGAAAATGGGTTATATGGCAAACCATTTTGACAAACGGTTGGATCCTCGCTTGCTTGTCCCCGGTGCCAAAAGTGTGGTTTCATTATTATTAAATTATCATACCGATCAACTCCAAGAAGATCCTGAGGCACCCAAAATTTCTACCTATGCCTATGGGAAAGATTATCACGATGTCATCAAAGACAAGCTGAAAGCCTTGATGGCATTTATACATAAAGAAATAGGAGAAGTAGGAGGTCGGGTGTTTGTAGATTCTGCTCCTGTGATGGACAAAGCCTGGGCTTCCAAAAGTGGTTTGGGCTGGATTGGAAAAAACACCAATCTGATTTCTAAAAAAGTAGGCTCTTTCTTTTTTATTGCCGAGTTGATTATCGATTTGGAGTTGGACTACGATCCCCCTACTACAGATCATTGCGGAAGCTGTACCGCCTGTATTGACGCCTGCCCCACAGAAGCGTTGATTCAGCCCTACCAAATCGATGGCAGCAAATGTATTTCCTATTTAACGATCGAATTAAAGGATCAAATTCCAACCGAGTTTCAGGGTAAAATGGATCAATGGGCTTTTGGTTGCGATGTCTGTCAAACCGTTTGTCCTTGGAACCGCTTCGCTACGCCGCACCAAGAAACGGCTTTTGAGCCGGAGCCCGAATTGCTCTCCCTAACCAAAAAAGACTGGGAAGAAATGACCGAAGAGGTCTTTGAAGTCTTGTTTAAGAACAGCGCGATCAAACGAACCAAATACAAAGGTCTACAACGCAATATCAAATTTCTTTCCTCTTAGAGGAGGCTCGAATAAGGAGTTGCGTCCTAACAGTCTCTTGGACATAGGATGTAACAGGTTCCATTGTATCAGACTCTTGTATTTTTAGGAAAAGCTGCAGCACTTTTTTACCGATATGAGCACCATTCTGTTCTACTGTGCTTAATTGAGGAGTGATTAATGAAGAGATGACCCAGTTACTAAACCCAATTACAGCCACATCTTCTGGAACCCGATAGCCTCGCTCTTCAAAAGCACGCAGTGCTCCCACTGCAACCAAATCTGTAATAGCAAACAAACCGTCTAGATCAGGGTATTTTTCAAGTAACTTGAGGACACTGTTAAAACCCTCCTCAAAATTGTTTTCGCTACAAATGGCAACCAAGTCCTCCTCATAGGGAATTTGGTTTTGCTCCAATACTTTTTTATAGCAGAACTTGGGCAATTTCTTTGATATTTTGTTTAACCTTTTAGATCAATAAATAACGAACGAAAACCTTTTCGTTGTGTTTTTCGTAAAATAAACCTACCCATCCTAATAATGTTAAAAAAAACCTAATATAATTGTTAGAATTTAATAACAAACTAACATAAACTTAAACAAAGAATAATGAAAAAAGAATTTTTTAAAAAATTCATGTTACTGATGACATTTGTTTTAAGTACTCAGATTTATGCTCAAACCATAACTGGTATTGTTACTAGTGAAGATGGACCTCTTCCTGGTGCAGCGGTAATTTTAAAAGGCACCAATCAAGGTACTTCAACAGATTTTGACGGAAATTTCAGTATACAAGCAAATGCTGATGCAATTTTAATTGTATCCTACGTGGGTTTTGTAACTCAAGAAGTATCAGTTGATGGACAAGATAATATTACAATCACACTCGAAACTGGAAATGAACTTGACGAGATTGTAGTCACAGGATACGGTAGTATCGTAAAACGTGACGCTACAGGTGCTGTGGATGCGATCAGTTCTGATAACTTTGATTTAATATCAGCAGATTCACCGGCACAACTTTTACGAGGTAAAGTTGCTGGGGTACAAATTACCTCTTCAAGTGGAGAACCAGGCGCAGGGGTTTCTATTCGTGTACGGGGAAACACTTCAGTACGTTCTGGAAACGAACCCTTGATTGTAGTAGATGGCGTACCACTTTCAGGAGGAAATACACAATCTGGAATTAGTGGTTTCGGTGAATTTGAAAGCGGTTCCGCTAGAAATCCACTAAACTTTATCAATCAAAATGACATAGAAAGTATAAGTGTTCTTAAAGATGCTTCTTCAACAGCCATTTATGGTTCACGAGGTTCTAACGGTGTTATTTTAATTACTACCAAAAGGGCAAAACAAGGTAATGGTAATCCAAAATTGACTTATTCAGGTTCAGTCAGTTTTTCCTCTTTTGCTGAAAACAGTAGTTTTCAAGATGTCATGTCTAGAGATGAATATATTTCCAACCTTCCTGCAGGCTCATTTGCTGGAGAAAATGGTTCCTCTTACTGGAGAGATACGATTTTAAGAGACGCGACAACACACAACCATGACGTTACTTTTACTACTTCCAGCGACAACTCTGCAACTCGATTTTCTTTTGGAGCTAATCTTCAAGATGGTATTGTACAGAAAACAGGTATGGACAAATACAATTTATCATTCTTTAACTCTTATGATCTTTTTGAAAAGATCGTAAATGTGCAGACTAGAGCGCTTTATTCTGACATAGAAGACCAATCTCACCTGGTTACTAACAATGTAGGGTACCAGGGGAACTTAATTGGAACTTCTCTTTATTGGAGACCTACCTTGAACAGTGTTGATTCGGGTGGAAATTATACTTACATTGGTGAGGATTATATCAATCCAAAACATTTATTAGATGCTTTTGACGATTCAACCAATACGAGAAGATTGTTAGCAAGCATTAATGTAACAATCAATTTAACTGATAATTTGAAATTTAAGACGCTATATGCAGTAGATACCTCAAATTCTGCACGAGGTGCTCAGATGTCTCCACTAATACTTCTTCAGGCTTCAACTGAAAATGGTTTTAGAGGTCAGACAGGGCTTTTCAATGTTGAAAACAAGAACAGAACATTTGAAAACACACTAAACTTTAAGGATTCTTTTGGGGAGTGGGATATTGATGTTCTTGCGGGCTATTCCTATTATAGCTATTATTCTGCAGGGCAAAATTTTTTCCAAACAGGATTTAATAACGAACAAATTAACTTGATTGATAATTTAGAGGGAGCCACAGATAGCCCGAACCAAACACAAAACTCCTATGCCAGTGAAGTAGAATTACAATCCTATTTTGCTAGAGCGGTTCTAGCCTATGATAAATTTTTGGCTACATTGACATATCGTGTTGACGGTTCCTCAAAATTCGGAGACAATAATAAGTATGGAAGTTTCCCATCAATTGGTCTAGGTTATAAGTTTTTTGAAAATGCTACAGGTAGTGTAAACGATTTCAAAGTTAGAGCCAACTACGGTATAACTGGAAATCAAGAATTTGGCGCTAACTCAGCGATTTCAAAAGCTCGATTTAACAATACTTCACTTTCTATTTCTAACAATGCCAATCCAGCTTTGGAATGGGAGAAGACAACTTCCTATGGAGCAGGGATTGACTTTAGCCTCCTCAATTCTAGATTGACAGGTTCTGTAGATTATTTTGTAAAGAATACGGAAGACCTTATTTTCCCAATTCCGGAATCTGCTACCAAACCAGGTCCTGCTTCCCCAAGGCTGATTAACCTAGATGGTGAATTAGAAAACACAGGAGTTGAAGTCGCCTTAAACTATAGTCTAATTGAAAAAGACAATATGAGCTGGAGTATCTCAGCAAACGCTTCCTTCCTTGACAACGAAATAACCAATTTCCCTGGGTTTATACCCACAGGGAACATCAACGGTCAGGGATTATCTGGGGCTTTTGCTCAGGTAATTGCAAACAACTATCCTTTATTTAACTACTATGTATTCGAATTTAGAGGATACAATGACGCTGGGTCTTCGTTATACACCCAACCCGACGGTTCTGCTGGACCTTTGGGTTCTGCTCAAAAAATACTGGATTCAGATTTACAGCCTTTACCTAAAATGAATGTTGGTTTTTCTACAAGTTTTTCAATCGATAACTTTGATATTGGAACTACTTTCTATGGACAATTTGGTCACTATATATATAATAACACTGCGAATGCTTATTTCTTTAGAGGAGCTTTTCCAACAAGAAACCTGCCCTTATCAGTTTTAGAAAGTGGTCAATCTGCAGCAGATCCAAACACACCTTCTACAAAATTTATGGAGAAAGGAGATTTCCTACGATGGTCAAATCTTACCATTGGATATACATTTGATTCCACTTTTGCGGATCAAATTGGAGCATCAAACCTTAGAGTGTACCTAAATGCTAACAACCTTGCAACTTTTACAAATTACACCGGATTTGATCCTGAAGTAACTATCGATAAAGGAAGAAACGGAGTTCCTTCTGCAGGAATGGATTACTTAATGTACCCAAGAGCAAGAACCTATTCTTTAGGAATTAATTTAACTTTTTAAGTAAAAGAAAAATGAGAAAAATCACAAATATATTAACTGTTCTAACTGTAGTAACTTCACTTTTCATAGGTTGTACAGATTTAGAAGAAATTCCAATTGATGGAATAGCTGTCGATGGCAGTAGTGGGGGTGGTAGTGCACCCGATTTTAGAGCCGTTTTAAACGAAGTGAACGCCATTTACTCAGAATGGAATCGTCAAGGTGGGCTAAACGAAATGTCTGGAGACGCTTGGGCTGGTCCTACACGCGGAGGAGACTGGGATGACAATGCTGCTTTGAGACAAATCCATACACATACTTGGGCTCCAGATCATGTGTGGCTTCAGCAGGTATTCAACATTTGTTTAACAGGTGTTTTTAATGCAGATTTACTTCTAGCAGATCCCTCGCAATCAGCAGATCATGCAGGAGCAAAGTTTCTAAAGTCTTGGTTTTATTATCGAATGATTTCCCTTTTTGGAAAAGTACCTTATCGCGAATCATACGATGACTTGACAAAAGATGCACTGGTTTATTCACGACAAGAAGCGCTTCCAATTGGAGTTGCCCTTGCAGAAGAAGCCCTAGCTGGTCTTCCCGAAACATCAGGTGCTACAAATGCACATCCAGATAACATACTAACTAAGGATGCAGCAAGAATGTTGTTGGCAAAGTATCATTTAAATAAAGCGGTTTTTACTTCCGAACTGGGAGCTACGGAATTTACTCATGATCCTGCAGATATGACAGCTGTAATTAATTATGTTAACGATATGTCTGCTACGCTCAATACAGGTGTAAATGACGGTTCAGCATACTGGAAAAATTTTGATATCGATAATAGTGAATCTCCCGAAATAATATTTTCATTAATTAGTATTTTGGGTGGAGGTGCACGCGATATATCTGACACGCGCTGGTATTATTTTTCAGGAGGTCATTATAACATGACACCAGGGGGATGGAATGGACCGGTTATAGTTGGAGAATACTATGACTATTTTCAACAAAATGGCGTAGTTGAAGGTTCAGATCCTCGAGTCACTTTTAGTAGACCCGATCTAGTAGATAATTTTAGTACTTCTGCCGATAGTGGAGTAGGAGTTGGGATTCTAAGAGGACAGCAATATGCTCCTGGTGGAACAACACCACTAGAAGATCGACTAGGCAATCCGTTAACATTTATGCCTATTAATGAGCTTGTAATGACCAGTCAATCTACTATTGAACGTCAAGGATTTAGAGCAAGAAAGTATGTCCCAGATGCTAGAAATATCGATAATCCAGCAAACGATCACATTGTGTATCGCTATGCTGATGCCTTATTAATGCGTGCTGAAGCAGTATTAAGAGGAGGCTCAGGTGCGGATGCTCAAGCTGATTTAGATGCGATTCGAGGTCGAGTAGGACTTGGAAGTATTTCTGCCTCTTTAGATAATGTTTATGCTGAAAGAGCACGAGAATTATGGCTTGAGGGATGGAGAAGAGAAGATATGATTCGTTATGGAACATTCCTAGAAGCTAAATTCTTTAAACCTTCAGTATCGGACACAAAGTATCTGTTATATTCCATCCCAGCCGATGCATTAATCAACCCGAATATGACCCAAAATCCAGGGTACTAATCAATAACTTATTGGTATAATTCAAAAAAAGGGTAAATTTAATTTACCCTTTTTTTTTTCAGTACTTAAATCACTAAATAAGTTCTTACTTTTGAATACAATCAAATTAATGCTGATGATGTTTCCCCGAATTAGTTCACTTTTTTTCTTTTTTGTGGTCTTTTTTATGACACATTGTTCAAAGGAGAATAAAAACACCTTATTTTATTCTGTTGATCCAAAATTTTCAGGAGTGCAAGCGGTCAATACGATAAAAAGCACCAACGAATTAAACGTTTTTAAATACCGCAATTTTTACAATGGAGGAGGCGTAGGCCTTGGCGATATTAATAACGACGGATTAATCGATATTTACATTACTCGCAATTTACAAGAGAACAAACTTTACCTCAACAAAGGAGGTTTTCAATTTCAAGACATCACTCTTAATGCAGGAGTAAAAGGCCAAAAACCTTGGTCAACTGGAGTGGTTATGGTCGATATCAATAACGATGGCTACCTCGATATTTACGTATGTAATGCTGGCTTAGATAGCGGCGAACAACAAGACAATGAGCTCTTCATTAATATGCAAGATGGGACATTTTCAGAACAAGCTGAAAAGTATAATCTAGCCGATAGTGGTATTACGACCCACGCTGCTTTTTTTGACTACGACAAAGACGGCGATCTCGATGTCTATGTATTGAATAATAGTTTTATTCCCGTAACCTCTTTGGGCTACAACAACAAGCGAACTCTTCGCGATAAAGAATGGAAAGTGGCTCCTATTCTTAAAGGAGGAGGTGATCGTCTTTTGCGAAATGATAACGGTCTTTTTAAAGATGTTTCTGAAGAGGCTGGAATCTATGGAAGTCTAATTGGATTTGGACTTGGAATTACCCTTGGCGATATTAACCAAGACGGCAATATTGATATTTATGTATCTAACGATTTTTACGAGCGCGATTACCTGTACATCAATCAGGGTGACGGGACTTTTATCGAAGACATTCAAAACCAGCTCAACCACATTAGTCACTCCTCTATGGGAGCCGATATGGCCGATATTGACAACGACGGCTTTGCCGAGATTTTTGTCACCGACATGTTACCTAGAGAAGATCAACGATTAAAAGAAACCACCGAATTTGAAGGCTTTAATATTTATCGCTTAAAGCAGGAGAAGACCTTTTATCACCAATTTATGCAAAATACCCTGCAGCGCAATAATCAAAACGGAACATTTTCAGAGATTTCAACCTTTGCTGGGGTAGAGGCTACCGACTGGAGTTGGGGAGCCTTGATGTTTGATATGGACAGTGATGGTTATCGTGACATCTTTGTGTCCAACGGGATCTATCACGAATTGACCAACCAAGATTTTGTCAACTTCTTTGCCAATGAAGTAGTACAAACCATGGTGCTTACAGGAGAAAAAGAAGAAGTCATGAACATCATTAATAAAATGCCAGTTCGACCCATCTTAAATCATGCATTTAAGAACAATAAAAACCTTTCTTTTACAGATAATTCCATGGATTGGGGATTTGAAACCCCTACTTTTTCAAATGGTTCCGCTTATGGGGATCTTGACAACGATGGAGATCTTGATTTGGTAATTAACAACGTAAATCAGCCGGTGATGCTGTATAAAAACCAAGCGGTAGATCGTGGAGCAAATTATCTTCAAATAAAGCTAGAAGGCAGTAATGAGAACCCATTTGCAATAGGCGCTAAAATCTATGCCTATTTAGAGGATAAAGTGATTTTTTCAGAACTAATTCCAACGCGTGGTTTCCAATCTTCGGTCGATTATGTAACAACCATGGGCTTGGGGGATAAGCAATCGATCGATTCTATCAAAGTAATATGGCCAAACGGAAAGGTGCAGAAGTTGCAAAATCCTATGGCAAACCAACGTATTGAATTGAATGTAAAAGATGCGCAAGATGCTCAGGATGTGCGACGAAGTAAGAAGGAGAAAGATAAATTTTTCTCTCCAATTGCTCTTCCCGTAAAGCAACACAAGGAAAATAATTATGTTGACTACGACAAAGAAGTTTTGGCTCCCAAAATGCTTTCACGGGAGGGACCAGCAATTGCTGTTGGGGATATTAACCAAGACGGTTATGAAGATTTATTTTTAGGAAATGCAGCGGGACAAGCGCCTCAACTCCTATTACAAAACAGCAAAGGTGAATTCACGTTGACACAAGAAGAGTTTTTTGCAAGCCAGAAAGACTATGAAGATACTGCAGCTCAATTTATCGATGTAGATAACGATGGAGATTTAGATCTTTTTGTCGGCTCGGGAGGAAACGATAGTACGCTTGCTAAACAGCTTTATTTAGATCGAATTTACCGCAACGATGGAGCTGGAAATTTTAGCTTTGCGGGCGATCTTTTACCACAATACTTCAGCAATACCAGCGTCATTGCACCCTATGACATGGACCAAGATGGTGACCTAGATATTTTTATTGGAAATCGCTCCAAAACAGGAGTGTATGGGATTACACCCAATTCTGTTTTCTTAGAAAACGATGGAGAAGGACGTTTTAAAGATGCCACAGGTTTAAAAGCCTATGATGCCAGTGAAATAGGCATGATTACCGATGCGAAATGGGTGGAGATGACAGGAGACGATAAAAAAGACCTTGTTCTTGTAGGGGAATGGATGCATCCCGTTATTTTTGAAAACAGAGGGCTTTATTTAGAAGAAATAAAATCAAACCTCGATCAATTATCAGGTTGGTGGAACACATTAATTCCTGGAGACTTTAATCAAGATGGCCTTCCCGACCTTATTCTAGGGAATACAGGGACCAACTCGGTGTATCAAGGAACCACAGAAAGTCCTGCGCGAATGTTTATTAATGATTTTGACCAAAATGGAACCTTGGACCAAATTCTCACACGACAAATCGATGGCAAAGATCGACCCGTCCATGTGCGCAATGAGCTTGCTCACCAAATATCCAAAATCAAAAAAGAAAACCTCAAATATTCCGAATATGCTACCAAAGGAATCCGGGATCTGTTTTCTAAAGAAACAGTTGCAAACTCGATTGTAAAAGAGGTAAACGAATCTAGGTCACTGTTACTTCTCAACCTTGGGGAAAATCAATTTGAAACCAAACAGCTTCCAGCGCAAGTCCAATGGAACAGTGTTAATTCGGGAGTAGTAATCGATTACAATAACGACGGGAATCTCGATGTAATCCTTTCAGGGGGCGAAGATAATTTAAAACCTCAATTTGCCAAATTAGACGCTGGCTATGGAGAACTCTTGCAGGGAGACGGTCTTGGAAACTTCCAGTGGATACCCTATGCTCAATCAGGCCTACAAGTGAGAGGAACTGTACGCCAAGCTGCGCTAATTAAATTAGGAGATAAAGGAAAAAAGATGATTGTATTTGGAGTTAATGATAATTTACCAGCCTGCTATGAATTGGAATAAGTTACTATGCCGTTATGGAATACTTCTTGGGCTGCTAATTAGCTCCTGTAAACAGTCGGACTACCTCTTGGTAGAGGTAGATGCCAAGCAATCGGGAATCCTTTTTGAAAATCAATTAGAAGACACCCAAGAGTTAAGCATTTTAGACTATATGTATTTCTACAATGGCGGTGGGGTAGCTGTGGGTGACATAAATAATGATGGTCTTCAAGATGTCTATTTCATTTCCAATCAAAATGAAAACAAGCTTTATCTCAACCAAGGTAACCTTAGGTTTAATGACATTACAGATCAGGCACAAGTAGCTGGGAAGTCAGATTGGAATACAGGGGTTAGTATGGTCGATATCAACAACGATGGTTGGTTAGATATCTATGTGTGTGCGGTTACAGGAATTAATGGATTTAAAGGATACAACGAATTGTTTGTAAACCAGCAAGACGGCACCTTTAAAGAACAAGCCTCCCAATATGGTTTAGCGATTCAAAACTATTCCGTTAGCCCCGCATTTTTTGATTATGATCACGATGGAGATCTAGATCTTTATCTCCTCAATCATGGTATGCACGCTACATCTAGTTACACCAATATTCAAAAAACGAATATTCGTAACGACATGAGTACAGACAAACTTTTTCGAAACGATAATGGGAATTATGTGGATGTTTCAGAAGAGGCAAATTTAAAAATGGATCGTATTGGGTATGGGTTAGCGGTCAATGTCGCCGATATCAACCAAGATGGTTGGGATGACCTTTACATTAGTAATGATTTCTTTGAAGGCGATCTACTTTATCTCAACCAACAAGACGGTACTTTTAAAGAGGTTGCCAAAACATCTTTAAGCCATACAAGTCAATTTTCTATGGGGAATGATATCGCCGATTTAAACCACGATAGCTTTCCCGAGATCATCAGTCTAGATATGTTGCCAGAAGAGGAGAAAATTCTGAAGAGTTCGACCCTAAACTTCTCCGTTAATTTACTTAATCTAAAGAGATCGTTGGGTTATCTAGATCAATTCCCTAGAAATCATCTCCAGTACAATACAGGAAGAGGAAAGTTTTTAGAAATCGCCCAATTTAGCGGAGTAGCTGCCACCGATTGGAGTTGGTCGGCCTTATTTTCCGATCTAAATCTAGACGGGTACCAAGATTTATTTGTTTCTAATGGGATTTATCGCCGTCCGAACGATGCCGATTACATCAAGTACGTTTCCTCGGAAGAAATTCAAAATAAAATGAATTTAACCAAATTAATGGATAACGAAGCCTTGGCAAAAATGCCTTCGGGGGCAGTACCCAATTATGTGTATCAAGGTATAGGGGAACTAAAATTTCAAGATCAATCATCTACTTGGGTAAAAAATCAACCCTCTATTTCTAATGGGACAGCTATGGCCGATTTTGATTTAGACGGGGACATAGATCTTGTGTTGAATAATTTCAATACCCAAGCCACACTGTATGAAAATAAAGCCAATGAGCGAGGTAATAATTACCTTCACCTAAAGTTTGAAGGAGACTCCCTAAACACCCATGGAATTGGTGCTAAAGCATATGTGTACACGACTAAACACACACAATATAAACAAGTGCATCTCACACGAGGCTATCAATCTAGCATGCCCCCTGTGCTCTCGTTTGGGCTAGGAGAAGCAACAGTAGACTCCCTTCGTGTAGTTTGGCCTAATGGACTAAGTAAAACCTATACCACTGTGGCAACAAACCAACTACTTCAGTTACACCAAGAGGAAGCGATAACGGATAAAAATCTCGACTTAAAGCAGGAGATAGGACAACCAGAAGCTACTGCCATAGTATTCGATTTCACCTACGAAGAAAATTCCTTTCCCGAGTTTAACCGCGAAAAGCTGCTGCCTTACGGAATAACCACAGAAGGCCCTGGAGTAGCTTCTGCAGATGTAAATAGCGATGGTTTTACTGATGTCTTTATCGGGGGGGCTAAGGGAAGAGCTGCCACTCTATTTCTTGCCTCTTCGCAAGGCTATGCCCCACATCAGACCGAACTATTTGAAACCCATAAACAGCACGAAGATGTGGACGCACAATTTATCGATATTGACCTTGACGGTGACTTGGATTTATTTGTGGTTTCGGGCGGCGGAGAGTACAAAAACAAATCCCCTTATTTAAAAGACCGTGTTTACCTTAATGACGGGAAGGGAGACTTTATCTATTCCGAAGAAAGCTTACCAGCCTATTTTAGCAACGGATCTGTGGTTAGAAGTAGCGATATTAATCAAGATGGATACCCCGACTTTTTTATCGGTACTCGTGCTGTAAGTGGAGATTTTGCTGCGCCAACCCAAGCACAACTTTTAATAAACAAACAAGGAAAACTTAGCCTTTCTGAAGATCAATTCTTAAGCGACTTAGGGATGGTTACCGATGCCTTTTTTATCGACTACGATAAAGATGGAGATGAGGACCTCTGGGTAGTTGCAGAATGGGCAAAAGGACGAATATTTCAAAACAATAAAGGAGAATTTATCGAGTTAACCCAACAATTGTTTTTAGACCAACCTACAGGACTGTGGCAAAGCACTACACCTTTTGATATTGACTTAGATGGCGACATAGATTTAGTAGTAGGAAATGTTGGCTTAAACACCAAGTACACGGCTTCTTCTAAGTTTCCTTTAAAAATGTACCGTACAGATGTAGATAATAATGGACAAGAAGAAACTCTCTTAGCCATTGCAAAAGAAGGAGTTTATTATCCTTTTGATGATAAAGACAGACTACAAGAGCAATTGCAAAGTTTTATTCGCAAGCGATTTAACAATTACATTGATTTTGCAGGCAAGCCTATGGAAGCTATTTTTGGAAAAGAAATACTAGCAGGCGCAGAGCAGTTTGAAGTAAGCGAATTGCGAAGTGGGTATTTTGAAAATACTCCAGAGGGGTATCAATTTATTCCCTTTGGGTCGGCAATGCAATGGGGCCCAATACGCACCATGGAACAAGTCCGAATTAAGAATCAGCCCCAGCTTTTTATTGGTGGATCCAAAGTAGATTTACCCCCCTTTCAAGCAATCTGGGAGGCGCAACCACCCTTATTTATTACTTCTGTCGATTCCTACGACTGGGTAACTCAATACGGAATTGACTTATTTCACAACCATATTGGTGCGGTAAAACAACTGGAACATCAAGGAGAAACGCGCATCTTGTTTGTTCCGCATAATAAAACCGCAAAACTTTATAAATTTGCTCAATAATTTAAATGCATGAAAAGAGTATTTAATTTTAAAACAGGAGCTATTTTTGTGCTGCTTACATGCATAGTTGGCTATTTTATTCTTCTTCCTTTTGATTATAAAATCACCTTTAAATCGACTAATGCACCCTGGTTATTTTACCATATTATCCAACTTAATCAGCAAGAGGTAACCCTTATAAAGCAGGGTGAAAACGAACTCGCTTTCGAATCAAAGCCAAAAGAAGATTCGAACTACCGTCTAGTATGGAACATGCAATCCCTTGAGAACGAAGAGACAAGTGTTGAGGTAGAGGTGCATTTTACGCAAAACCGAATAAGTGAAAAAATGAAGATCTTGCTTGGGCAGTCACATGCTGTAAACCAAACCCTTGACGAACTAAAAAAACTAACCGATGGCCTTGTTACAGAATCTTCTCAATATCGATGGGATACATTACAAGAAGACCAAATTGGAAGCGCTTCCTGTCTTTGTAAGTCCATAGAAAGTAAGATTAGTGAAAAAGCCAACCAAATGAATAAAAACATTGATGGTATTGCTCGCTATTTACCCATTGGAAAGAAAGACCCGCCGCGTCTTTACATCAACGACATGGATATGGAAGAACAAACAATCCAGTTTGATTTTTGTTTTCCCCTTCCCAAAAATTATGAATTACCCGAACTAAAAGATGAAACTCTTTTTGTGAAAGAGCAACCAGCAATTAAGGGCTATGCACAAGCTTTTTTTGGCAATTTCAGCCAATCGCATCGCGGGTGGTTTAAAGCCATCCAAAAACTGGAAATTGTGGAGAAACAAATACAGTTCCCTGCGGTAGAAGTTTTTTACGATAGCCCATTTAGTTTCAGCCCCGAAAACGAATGGAAATCAATTTTGTATCTTTCCACTTCCCAAAGAAATTGAAATGAAAAAATTAAGTATACTTTTCACCCAATTGTTCCTCTTTATAAGCTGTTCTGAAAGCACCGAATACTTATCTAAGATACAAGATCCTGAACTCTTTCAAGAGGCCATGCAAAACCTTACGGATATTGTGGTTTACGATATTTTCTCTCCCCCAGTAGCTTCCCGAGTGTATTTGTATCCTACCCTTGCTGCTTATGAAATTGTAGCTCATTACAATCCAGATGAGTTTAACTCTTTGGTGGGTCAGGTAAAAGAATTAAAAAAAATCCCTACCTCTGACAATCCCGACATCAATCCGCAACTGGCCGCTTTATTTTCCTTTACTGCTGTTGGGAAGACTTTGATTTTTTCAGAAGACAAAATGGAAGCTTTTCAAGAAGACTTTAAGAAAAAATTGAAAACATTCAAAGTTCCTAGTCGCGTTAGTAAAGCTTCAGAGGCCTATGGTGAAGAAGTTGCCGCAGCTATTTTAGAATGGGCTTCGGGAGATTACTACAACCAAACGAGAACCTTTCCAAAATATACAATTCGTGAAGAAGATCGCTATTGGAAACCTACCCCTCCGGATTATATGGACGGAATCGAACCGCACTGGCAAGAAATCCGAACCATGGTATTGGATTCTTCCAACCAATTTCCGCCCAAAGATCCGCTTCCTTTTGACCTAAAAAAGGGAAGCCCATTTCAAAGACAGTTGATGGAAGTCTTTGAGGTGACCAATGGACTTACGGAAGAAGAAGTAGATATCGCCAAATTTTGGGATTGTAATCCGTACGTTACACATCACAGAGGGCACGCCATGTTTGCTACAAAGAAAATCACTCCTGGAGGGCATTGGATTGGGATTACAGCAATAGCCACTCGACAAGCGAAAAGCTCTTTTGATGAGACCGTCAATGCCTACGCTAATGTATCCATTGCCTTATTCGATGCCTTTATCAGTTGCTGGGATGAAAAATGGGAAACCTTAGTGGTCCGTCCAGAGACATTGATCAATCAATACTACGACGAGGAATGGCTTCCACTCCTACAAACACCTCCTTTTCCAGAATACACCAGTGGGCACTCAGTCATTTCCCGTGCTGCTGCCGTTACCTTGACGGATTTGTATGGAGACAATTTTAAATTTACAGATACGACAGAACTTGCCTACGGCCTTCCCGAGCGTAGCTACGATTCGTTTATTCACGCTTCTGAAGAAGCCGCCATCTCGAGACTGTATGGAGGAATTCATTATAGGATGGCCATAACTGAGGGAGTAGAACAAGGTCAACAAGTAGGCGCGTATATCGTAAATCAGATTAAAACAAAAAAAACACCTTAGTCAAGAACTAAGGAATTCCTCGTATAACTTTTAGCCAGCAATAAATAAAACGACCCCCTTTAGTTTTGGTCTCCTTGTTTCTAGATAAAAAATTCAATCTAGTTTCGGGGAGTTTTCTATACTTTTAAGTCACTCATAAAAATATCTAAAGTCAAAATAATTAAGTACATTCAAATTTATTTTTAAGAAAAATACTGCTATGGAAAACGAACAACAAAGAAGGGCTGCACTGGTTTATCACGCCAAGCCTAGACCAGGAAAGACAAAAATTGTTCCGACAAAAAATCACAGTACACAGCGTGATTTAGCCTTGGCTTACTCGCCCGGAGTAGCCATTCCTTGTATTGAAATTGAAAAAAAACAATCCGATGTTTACAAATACACCAACAAAGGAAATCTAGTCGCTGTGATTTCTAATGGAACTGCTGTTCTAGGTCTGGGTGATATCGGACCCGATGCTTCCAAACCGGTAATGGAAGGAAAGGCACTGTTGTTTAAAATTTTTGCAGGAATTGACGTTTTTGACATTGAAGTGGATGCCAAAGACCCCGAAAAATTTATAGAAGCGGTAAAGGCAATTGCCCCCACTTTTGGAGGAATAAACCTCGAGGACATCAAATCCCCAGAAGCCTTTGAAATTGAACGTCGTCTTAAGGACGAGTTGGACATTCCTGTCATGCATGACGACCAACACGGAACTGCTATAATTTCTGCTGCGGCATTACTCAATGCACTGGAACTGGCGGAAAAGAAGATTGAGGAAGTTTCCATTGTAGTTTCTGGAGCAGGGGCTGCAGCAATATCCTGTACCAAATTATACCTCGCTTTTGGAGCAAAAATTGACAATATTGTCATGTTAGATAGTAAGGGAGTTATCAAAAAAAGCCGAGAAAATCTTACCCCTGAAAAAGCGCAGTTTGCTACTGGGCGTTCGGTGTCAACTTTGGAAGAAGCTCTGGTTGATGCGGATGTCTTTATCGGTTTATCTCAACCTAAGATTGTGACACCAGCAATGCTCAAAAAAATGGCAGTAGATCCCATTGTTTTTGCAATGGCCAATCCGGACCCTGAAATTGGTTACGAAGAAGCCTGTGAAGCTCGTAAAGACATTATCATGGCTACGGGTCGCTCAGATCATCCGAATCAGGTGAACAACGTATTGGGTTTTCCATTCATCTTTAGGGGTGCATTGGATGTACGGGCCCCCCGTATCAATGAAGCCATGAAAATGGCAGCGGTTAAAGCCCTTGCTGAATTGGCCAAAGAGCCCGTACCCGAACAAGTCAATGTGGTCTATGATGAAACCCGTTTGAGTTTTGGAAAAGAATACATTATACCCAAGCCTTTTGATCCGCGTTTGATCACTACTGTTCCTCCCGCAGTAGCCCAAGCGGCCATGGATTCTGGCGTAGCTACCGAACCCATAGAGGATTGGGAACGCTATGCCATAGCGCTAGAAAAAAGATTAGGGAATTCTCAAAAAATGGTTCGTTTGTTGCATGACCGAGCCAAGGCAGCTCCAAAGCGATTAGTTTTTGCTGAAGCGGATCAAATGGATGTACTCAAGGCAGCTCAAATTGTACATGAGGAAGGCATTGCTCGTCCCATACTCTTGGGCAATAAGTCCGTTATTGAAGACCTGCGAAAAGTGATTGAATTTGACGATGCTGTAGAAATCATTGATCCTAAAGAAATGGATCAAGAAGACACTCGAAAAAAATATGCCGAACTGTTTTGGGACGCGCAAAACCGAAAAGGATACACCTTGTACGACGCACAACGTTTGATGCGTGAACGCAATTATTTTGCCTCCATGATGATCAAAAATGGAGACGCTGATGCGATGATTTCGGGCTATTCTAGAAATTATCGTTCTGTGGTGAAACCCATTTTGGAAACCATTCCAAAGTCCAAAGGGGTAAGCAAAGTAGCGGCTACAAACTTGATGTTGACCAAGTCGGGTCCCTTGTTTTTATCCGATACTACGATTAATGTAGAACCTTCTGCAAAAGAATTGGCTAAAATTGCTCAAATGACAGGACAGATGGCGCAACTTTTTGGCTTGGAACCTGTGATTGGGATGCTTTCTTTTTCAAATTTCGGCTCCTCTCGTTTTCCACAAGCAAAAAGAGTGTCTGAGGCTGTTTCGATGTTGCATCGGAGCAATCCCGCTTTGGCAGTAGACGGTCCCATTCAATCCGATTTTGCTTTAAATAAAGGGCTTTTACAAGACCGATTTCCCTTTTCCGCATTGAGTAATAAAAAAGTGAACGTATTGGTATTTCCCAATCTGGACGCAGCTAACATCACCTATAAATTAATGAAAGAACTCAATGAAGCGCTTTCTATCGGCCCAATTTTAATGGGTCTCAGCGAACCCATTCACATTTTACAACTAGGGGCTTCGGTCACTGAAATTGTCAACATGTCGGCCATCGCAGTGGTCGATGCACAATCAAAAAATAAATAGAAGCAAATGATTACTCAAATTATAGGTCGTTTAGTGGAAAAAACTCCAACTCAAGTTGTGATTGACTGTAATGGTGTGGGCTATGCAGTTCATGTTTCGTTGCATACGTTTTCACAAATCGGAAACGACGAAAACATTAAACTTTTTACGCATTTGCAAATTCGTGAAGATGCCCATACGTTATTTGGATTTCACACACCGATGGAACGTTCTGTTTTTTTGCTTTTGCTCTCTGTTTCAGGGATCGGAGCCAGTACAGCCCGAACCATGTTGTCCTCCCTAGAACCCCAGCAAATTCAGCGTGCGATCGTATCTGAAGACCTCAATACGATTAAATCCGTCAAAGGAATTGGGCTAAAAACGGCACAGCGTGTTTTAATCGAATTAAAAGATAAAATGATGAATCTCTTCGAGGGTGAGGAAATTCAGATTTTAGGGAACAATACAATCAAAGATGAAGCGTTATCAGCATTAGAGGTTCTTGGTTATTCAAGAAAACAGTCTGAGCGTATCGTGGATGGTATTATTCAAAGTACACCAGACTGTTCTGTAGAGGAACTGATCAAGGAGGCTCTGAATAAATTATAAGTTTTTGATTGAACCCACTAAAAATGTAATTTTTAGATCTCCCCAAAGCCTCATCCTAACCTTCATCTGGGTGCTGTTT
This sequence comes from uncultured Flavobacteriaceae bacterium, assembly GCA_964013865.1. Lineage (GTDB taxonomy): Bacteria > Bacteroidota > Bacteroidia > Flavobacteriales > Flavobacteriaceae > MS024-2A. Next base: position 1,872 of record CAXGYE010000001.1, on the reverse strand, counting down.
TCAATGGGGAGTGTATTTTCACAAAAAGCTGCTGATCTAGGAACCCTTGCGCCTCCTACTTCAAACAGCATAGAGCGCTTATATTCCTACGACCCCGAAACAGACCGGTACATCTTTACAGAAGAAATTGGTGGCTACCCCATCAGTACTCCACTGGTTTTGACCGTAAAAGAATATCAGGCTTTGGTTTTGAAAGAACAAATGCAAGTCTACTTTCAAGAGAAAGTGCAAGCCATAAGTGGTTATGGTGCCAACTTGGAAGACGCTCAAAAAAACTTACTCCCAGAATTGTATGTTAACAATAAATTTTTTGAATCGATCTTTGGTAGCAACTCGATTGACATCTCCCCCCAAGGTTCTATCGGTATCGACCTAGGCTACCGCTACCAACGCAACGACAACCCCATCGCATCGGTCATTAACAGACGCTCACCTGGTTTTGATTTCGATCAAAGAATTAGTTTGAGTCTCCTTGGAAAAATTGGAGAGCGACTGCAGATCACCGCAAATTACGATACAGAAGCAACCTTTGATTTTCAGAATCTAGTCAAGATTCAATTCAATCCTCCTCAATTATCTGAGGTTCCAGGATTGATTCCTGGGAAATTAGGTTCTAACCTCAACCGATTGCAACAAGACGTCTCAGGACGAGTAAATCAGGTAAAAGAAACGATCAACGAGGTGAATCAAACCCTAAATCAAGCCAAAAATACCCTTAACCAGGCCAGACAGAAGATCGAAAATTTAAAAAATAACATTACTCAGTTGCCCAATAGCACCGAACAAGTGGGTAATAAAGTTTCAGACTTTTTAAACGGTAAGGTTACTGAAGATGCCATACTCCAAAATATTGACATAGGGAATATCAGTTTACCGATCAACAGTAACCTGATCCAAGGGGCCCAAAGTTTGTTTGGAGTTCGTGCTGATTTAAAATTTGGTAACACAACTATTTCCAGTGTTTTTTCTGAACAGCGTTCCCAATCTCAAAACATCACTACTCAAGGTGGAGGTAAACTTCAGGAGTTTAGCCTTTTTGCTTTAGATTATGAAGAGGACCGCCATTATTTTATAAGTCAATATTTTAGAGACCACTACGACAATTTCTTAGCGAATTATCCCTACATCAATTCGCCAGTCCAAATCACAAGAATCGAGGTATGGGTGACAAACAGAGGGTATCAAACACAGAATGTAAGAAACATAGTGGCGCTTCAAGATTTGGGAGAAGCGCATCCTGAAAACACCCGTTTAGACGACGGTATTGCAGGATTTTTCAACACCTCAAACCCGACAGATCCGCCTCAAAATCAGGCAAACAAATTGGATCCCGATGAAATTGGTTTTGGAGGAATTTTAAATGATAAAATTAGAGATATTGCCACAGTTAAAAATGGTTTTGATGGGCTTAAAGTCAGTGAAGGGATTGATTACGCCGTGTTGGAAAGTGCGCGAAAACTCAAATCCCAGGAATATACGTATCATCCGCAACTCGGGTATATTTCGTTAAACCAGCGTTTGAGTAATGATGAAATTTTAGGAGTTGCTTTTCAATACACCTATTTGGGGAAAGTCTATCAAGTAGGAGAATTTGCCAATGGTGAGATTCCCGGGACTTCCATTACTCAGCAAAATACCGTCCCTGGTCAAGCCGCTCCACAACCTCAAATTCAAACCAACAGCCTTATCGTTAAACTTCTAAAAAGTAGTCTGACGGATGTCCGTCAACCTGTGTGGGATTTGATGATGAAAAACATTTACAATACGGGAGCCTTTCAATTGTCTGAAGAAGACTTTAGATTGAATATTTTGTACACAGATCCTTCTCCTATCAATTATTTAACTCCTGTTGACTCTGCCATTTGGCCAGAG